>DHLT01000088.1:15635-18350 GCA_002405405.1 Ignavibacteria bacterium UBA4661
AAAAACCCGGAAGAAATGTGGAAACAACCATTGAGTCAATCAGACTATTCCGATTCAAACTTTATTGATGTCGTGGTCATTGGGGCACGAAGCAAAGTTGCCGAAGCAATTCTCCGCGTACTTGCACCCAACCCGGAATACCGTTTGCACTTTGTTTCGAGTCAGGCACAATCAGACTCCTATCAGCAATCGCATGGTTCTGACAAACGGCTCTTTTTATATGCGGCAGACTTTACCGACAAACGTTCGCTCAAAGAACTTTTCATGAGCATCCGCCCACAGTTTATCATCAACTGTGCTGCCATGACCAATGTCGATGGTTGCGAAAGTGATCGAGAACAGGCATGGCGCGTGAATGTGCAAGGTGTGGAAAATCTTGTGCGTTTATGCAAAATCTATGATGCGCATTTGATACACTTTTCAACAGACTATGTCTTTGATGGTTTGGCGGGACCATATGGGGAGCACGATACGCCGAACCCTATTTCGTATTATGGGCGCACAAAACTTGCCGGAGAAAATGCTATTCGCTCGGAAAGCATAGCTTACACAATTCTTCGTGTCAATGTTCTCTATGGTGCAACGCGTGAATTAAAACAAGACTTCGTAATGTGGTTGATTTCAAGGTTTGCTCTTGGCAGTGTTTCACCAGAAAAACCGCTTACGATTGTCGATGACCAATATTCCAACCCGACACTCATAGATGATATTGGCGTTGTGGTCGATAAAATTCTCCGAACCCGCAAAACGGGGTTGTACCATCTTGGCGGTGCTGATTACCTCAATCGCTTTGAATTTGCTAAAATCATTGCAAAAGTCTATGGATTTGATGAGTCCTTGATTCTTCCCATGAAAACTGAGGAACTCAACCAGCCCGCGCCGCGCCCTCTCATGGGCGGACTTATTACGCTCAAAGCACAAACCGATTTTTCGATGCAATTTGTTGGTGTAGAAAGTGGCTTATACACCATGCGCAGAATGATCCAAAATTTCGGTCATCATGAGTGGAAGATATAAGTCGTTTCTCTTTTCCGACATTCAAACACAGTTCAAACAATGCATACGGAACCAACATATTTTTACTTTTTCCTCAATCAATAATTTATGCTCAGTATCCAATTTGTCCGCGAAAACTTTGATGCAGTGGTGCGGAACACTGCCAACAAAAATACAACTCTTGATATCTCGGCATTTCCAACACTCGATGCAGAACGCAGGGAACTCATCACCAAAGGGCAGGATCTCAAAGCTTTGCGCAATACTGTTTCCGAGGAAATTGCCCGCCTGAAAAAAGCTAAAGAAAATGCTGATGATAAAATCGCTGAAATGCGTTCGGTGGGCGATACAATTAAATCTATCGACGATAGACTTCGTGCTATCGAAGAGGAACTTGACAATCTTTTATTGCTCATTCCGAATATGACCCATGAGAGCGTTGTTGTGGGGAAATCAGCCGAAGAAAATATCGAAATTCGCCGAAAAGATGGGGTGATCGGCAATCAACCTGACAAAGCATGGCGCAAAGATCATATCGAGCTTTGCAAGCTACATGGTTTGGTAGATTTTGAACGCGGTGCAAAAATAGCAGGCAGTGGTTTTCCGCTGTACACCGGCAAAGGCGCACGACTTGAGCGGGCTTTGCTTAATTTTTTCCTCGATCAAAATACCGGTCGTGGTTATGATGAAACGATGCCGCCATTTGTGGTCAATACAACCTCGATGCGCGGAACAGGACAATTGCCCAAATTTGCCGAAGATTTATATCGCTGTGCTGATGACGATTTGTATCTCATCCCAACATCGGAAGTACCGCTCACCAATATCCACCGTGATGATATTCTTAGTGCAGAGGAACTACCAAAAAAAATTACCGGATACTCTGCGTGTTTTCGGCGCGAAGCGGGAAGTTATGGCAAAGACACTCGTGGCTTTTTGCGTCTGCATCAATTCAATAAAGTGGAATTGCTCAAATTTGTGCACCCCGAAGATTCGTACAACGAACTCGAACTCATGCTCAATGATGTGGAGAATCTTCTCACTTTGCTCGGTTTGAATTATCGTATCATCAGTTTGGTAACAGGTGACACCGGATTTTCGAGCGCGAAAACATATGATTTTGAAGTATGGTCGCCCTGCGAACAAAAATGGTTGGAATGTTCAAGTTGTTCTAACTTTGAAGATTTCCAAGCACGACGTGCAAACATTCGTTTCAAACGTGATGCAAATGCAAAACCGGAATTTGTCCATACCCTCAATGGTTCCGGCTTGGCAACATCGCGGATTATGGTTGCACTCCTTGAAAGCTATCAGCAAGAAGATGGTTCGATTGTCATTCCTGATGTACTGCGCTCATATACCGGTTTTGATCAGATCGGGTAAGGTTCTGATTAAACATTACAGAAAAAAGAAAAGCCCACGGACTGTGGGCTTTTCTTTTTTGAAGAATCATCAACAATGAAAGAGCAAAGACATGACCATACGATTGATATTTACGAACTCATTACCTTGCTTTGGCAGACGAAGTCCGTTGTTGGAATATTCGTACTAGCTATTGCTTTATAGCCACCTTCAATTTCCGTAAAATTTCGGTATCCTCTTGCCAACAATATACTGGCGGCAATCATACTGCGATATCCACCTGCACAATGAACGTAAAAATGGACATCAGGATTTATCTCTTGAATCCAATGGTTGATATCTGCTAATGGTCGACAG
>DHLT01000088.1:18445-21103 GCA_002405405.1 Ignavibacteria bacterium UBA4661
TCCAATGGTAGATATCTGCTAATGGTCGACAATATGCCTCTTCAACATGCTCAGCAGAATACTCCGATTCTTTGCGTACATCAATGATAGTACTCTGTCCAACGACGACTTCATGAGCAAACTGAGTGGCAGAAATACGATGAACAGCATCGACCTCTTTACCGGCATTTTTCCACGTATCAAAGCCACCCTGCAAATATCCTTGCAAATTATCAAAACCGACACGGGTAAGTCGCGTTACAGTTTCTTCTTCTTGTCCAACTTCCGTCACTAAGATAATGGGTTGTTTGACATCACCAACCAATGCTCCTACCCAAGGAGCAAAATCACCATTGATGCCAATATTAATAGACTGAGGAATAAATCCCTTGCAAAAAACAGTACTATCTCTGGTGTCCAAAATCAGTGCTCCGACTTCTTCAGCAACTGCTTCAAACTCCTCAACACGGAGTGCTCGCATTCCATGATGAAATACTGAATCAAAGCTGTCATACCCTGTTTTATTCATATGGACATTTGCACCAAAATATATGGGAGGGGGAAGCAGTCCATCTGTAACTTCCTTAATAAACTCCTCTTCTGTCATGGTAGCTCGCAAAGCATAGTTGAATTTCTTTTGATTACCAATGGTAGAAACAGTTTCCTTGCTCATGTTTTTCCCACAAGCACTACCTGCACCATGAGCCGGGTACACCAAAACATGATCGGGCAATGTCATAATTTTGGTACGCAATGAATGATAAAGAGTAGCCGCCAATTGTTCTTGAGTCATCGATGCTGACTTTTGAGCTAAATCAGGTCTGCCGACATCACCGATAAACAATGTATCACCGCTAAAAAGCGAGTGTTCAACACCATGTTCATCAATCAACAAATAGCAAGTACTCTCCATCGTATGCCCGGGTGTATGGAGCACTTTTAATCTTATCAAACCTATGGTAAAAACCTCGCCATCGTGCGCACGAATCACATCAAAAGCCGGGTTTGCATCAGGTCCATAAACGATAGGAGCATGTGTTTGTTTGCTCAAATCCAGATGCCCACTCACAAAATCGGCGTGAAAATGCGTTTCGAAGATGTATTTGAGTTTTACTCCATCACGTTGTAATCGATGAAGATATGGCTGGGTTTCACGCAGCGGATCAATAATTGCAGCTTCACCATGCGATGTAATATAGTAAGCACCCTGTGCCAAACATCCGGTGTAGATTTGTTCAATGGTAAAGTTATTGTTGTGCATGTATTTATGTTAGGAAAAAGAATGTACCAAAGTAATGACAAACTCCTCAGCACCTACTACCACCTTGAGTAAACTAAGTCAACAAAATTTAAAATTCCATCAAACCAGAGTTAAATTTAATTATTACTTTTTCTTTACTATGAATTTTAAAAACCGATTGACATTGTGCCAAGCAACATGATGCTATACATCATAATGACAGGTTACCGATGTCCTTAAAAAACGAAAAGATTAATGATGAGATGTCTGATTGCAGATTATTAAAAAAAGGTTTCTTTGATGATAGTACAAACCCCCATTACCAAAACAAACCATCCAAATGCAGGTTTGAGTTTTGCTGCATCAACTTTTTCCGACACCTTCATACCAATAAAAACACCTCCAATAGCCAGCATTGATATTTTCGAAAGGAGGATCCAATTGATTAAAACTTCGCTACCACAACCCCAAAAACCCACTGCCGAATTTACAACAATAATAACTAATGAAGTACCTACGGCTTGTTTTATAGGCAGTTTAGCAAATACCACCAGTAGGGGAATAATCAGAAAACCGCCACCCGCACCAACAAGACCGGTTACAATACCTGCCATTATTTCTTTGAGTACAAGGGTGGAATAACTCAAAAATAGAATATCGTTTTCATGCTGTTTGTCTTTTGTTTCTGTAGTATCTGTTGATATCATGCTGTACGATGCTCCTATCATGAGCAGTCCAAACAGTACCATCATGAGCATACCTTTTGTTACCAAGCACGTACCAACACTTGCAACTACTTGCGGTATGGCAGACACAATAAAAGATCTTGTTAAAAAAACAGCGATAACAGAAGGAACACCAAAAATGACAGTGGTTTTTATATGAACCAAACCTTTTGTGAGGTAAGAAATCGAACCAACAGCACTCGTAACCCCGACAACAAAGAGCGAATGGGCAGTTGCTGTTATAGGATCTACTGCAAAAAGATACACCAGTACCGGTACTGTGAGAATACTACCGCCACCGCCTATTAATCCTAGCGAAATTCCTATACAAACCGAAGCAACAAATCCAATGATTTCCATGATATACGTACGAAGATATTGTAAAATGGGTCAAATATCGCGTCAAAGAAACCTGTGTACCTTTCCTATGTTGTTCTGACAACAAAAAAACATAATTTGCCATTACAAACACATATCATGCTTGTACTACCGCCGTTGTACCATCTGCAAAATATATGAAGAATATCCGATTTACTCTTTTTGTCAAAATCATGCTCCTGGCATGTGTGCTGTTGCTGGGAACAATTATTGTCAGCGTTTTTGCAGTCTTAAGTCAAAACGCATTAAAAGAACGAGATACCGTCAAGAGTATTGAAGTGTGGTTTTTACAAGCACGACAAGGTGATTTAGATTTCCAGATTTTTTTGGCAAGTA
>DHLT01000329.1:0-1947 GCA_002405405.1 Ignavibacteria bacterium UBA4661
GCTGTGGAAGAACAAACAAAATTCAAACGGGCGATAGAGTGTTTTTGCTACGATTGTGTGTAGAGCCAAGAGGAATCATGGGGTCTGGGATTGTCGTTGAAGAACCGTCCCTCGGTGAGCACTTTACAGATTCAACAAAAGAAGTGTTATACGTAAAGTTTAAAGTTGATGTATTGTTAAATCCTAACAATCAGGCAATCTTAACTCTTGAGCAATTAAATCAAGGTACACTTGCCGACCAACATTGGACTCCACAGGGTTCGGGTATATCGGTAAAGCCGGAGTTAGTTGAAGAATTAGAATCCGTATGGCGGGATTTCACGGCTTCTTCCAAGTGATCTTGTCATAGAGCAGAAAACGATTTCAATTCTATATTGAAGAAGAATATAAACACTCATAAAAAAAGCCCTTCTGTTTGCACAGAAGGGCTTTTCATTTTTTGATAAGACCTCTTGAAACCAAGAGCAATCACGATTATCGTGAATAGTACTCGACAACAAGCGGTACTTCACAGATAACAGGGATTTCCTCACGCGGAGGCAGATACAAGAATTTTACGCTCAAATTGGATTTCGATACTTCCAAATATGCAGGCGCTCCGGATTGACGAACAGCATCTTGGAACATCGTCAATTTTTTGCTGGACTCACGCACTGCGATCACATCATTGACACGTACTTGGTAGGATGGAATCGTTACACGTTTGCCATTCACTTCAAAGTGTCCATGGGTAACATATTGACGAGCCGCATAGAGCGAGCGAGCCAGACCTGCGCGAAATACTAATGCATCTAAGCGTGATTCTAACAACTGCACGAGAATATCCCCTGTGTTACCGAGCGCACGCTGAGCACGATCGACATAACGGCGCAATTGACGCTCATGCACATTGTACTGCAAACGCAGTTTTTGTTTTTCGAGCAATTGCTTACCGAAGTCAGAAATTTTTGCGCGGCGTTTTGAAGCACCATGCTGACCCGGCGGGTTTGGTTTGCGTTCCATGTATTTGGACGCTTTCGGTGTCAAAGCAAAACCCAACTTGCGGGAGAGTCTTACTTTTGCTCCTGTGTAATTCGACATGACGAATCCCTAAAGAAAAAAAACGGAACTGTGAGTTGAGAATACGCCGTCTTCCATATCCGCACATTCTTCCGCAGAATGGCAATAAACGATACGAAGAGTGAAGCGTTCAACGCGGAAAAGACTTGCAATATACGACTTTGCTATAAATTACTGCGACTTTATTTGATCGCGGAGCGTTTCAACCAATCATACCCGATAGTCGCATCGTCATGCTCAATGCGCCCTTCATCAGCAGGATTATAGATATTCGAGGTAACATAGAAAAGATGTGCAGGACCACTCAAACACTTGCATCCATGTGCTACAAGCGTCGGAATTCTCAAAACAATTTGTTCTTGATGGTCACCCATAAGAAAATCGACTGTCTTGCGATATGTTGGTGAATCAGGTCGTGTATCATGCAAAGATACTTTTAACACGCCTATCGGCACTCGCCACTGATCAATTTGATGCTGATGAATATGCCATGCTTTGGCAGAGTCTTGATACATAATCGAATGACTCCACTGCCCGAATCCTTCCCCGAAAAAAGGATCGGTCGTGCGAATAATTTCCCGAAAGAAACCACGTTCGTCGCAGTGCGTTACTAAGGATTTGATTTCTACTCCATGAATACCAAGTGCGGGATGCTGTTTGCTCATGTGCTTATGTAATTGATGAAACAATGTGTGTATTCTCTTTTGCGTCTTACTTGAAAAACTATTTGATAACTTCAAAAACGAATGATAATCGATAACGCGTCATTGCGAGCGAAGTGCAACGAAGCGTGGCAATCTCTCAAAGCACTACTTTATGTGAGATTGCTTTACTTCGGCAAGCTCAGTACGGCGCGCCTGCTTCGACAAGCTCAGCGAACGGCTCGCA
>DHLT01000329.1:2055-2573 GCA_002405405.1 Ignavibacteria bacterium UBA4661
TCAGCGAACGGCTCGCAATGACAAATCGCAGTAGCATATAGCTCTACAAAAGATTGAAAGCAATCTCTGCGCATCGTTGATTGTTTATGCAATCTCTATCGGACGCAATACTGCAATACCAGTATGAGAACTGACTGTATTCATGTATGCCGATATAGTATCATCCATGATAACTTTTTTCTTTGTTTGCGAAGCATGAAGAAAATGCGCTTTGCCATTCTCATCAACAGCTATCAAACCTGTATGCGCATAATCAATGCCTTTTTTATTGGTTGCAATAGCAATGATATCTCCTGTTTTTAACTGTGCTTCATGCTCGGCAATAGTTGCTTTCGGTAAAATCGTATAATTCCCTTTGTTCAATTCTTGCTCAATGGCGGCAACACGCGGAATATAGTCGGGATGCACTTGTAATGCCGGATAAAATTTTGGATTATTCGACATAATACCCAGATCTATACGCATAGCAACACCACCAATCTCAGGTGTAACATTTTTGACGACATGCTTTTTGACAT
>DHLT01000329.1:2684-2960 GCA_002405405.1 Ignavibacteria bacterium UBA4661
TGACATTATTCTCAATCCATTCAGTGGTGTAGTGCAAGCGCGAAACATAGTCAGTCAACTTGCCATCACGATAGCGTGTGTAGGTAATTTCATTCAAAAAATCATTGAAGTTTGTTTTACCTTTTTTAAGAATCCTGGCAAAACATAATGCTCTTTCAAAGAGTGTTACGCAATCTAATCCTGTCAAAATCGCACTGCATACTTCGGGTTCGCCTTCGAGTGTAGCGTCCACATACGGCGTACCGATCATCTCTTTGGCAAAGCGCACCATGCGTT
>DHLT01000282.1:0-4962 GCA_002405405.1 Ignavibacteria bacterium UBA4661
TACTCATTTATGAACCAACATATGCTTTCATTCTTTCGTCGTCTTGGGTGGTACAACTCAGCCCCCGATGAACGAAAATTGCACCCGCACATCTTTACGGAAAAACCAAGCCCACCCATTACCATTGGGAGTATTATCTTTTATGGCTTATTAAAAACTTTTGTCATCATCTTTGTTCTGTGGAGTCTGACTCGCGTGGGCTATGCTGATCAACTATGGTGGTGGAGCATGCTTTTACTCTGGATTGTCGTGTTTTATCCCGCTATGCAACAGTATAAGCGATACAACGATTACTCTTCATCGATCAAAACAGAAACACTGTGTGCCACGTGCAAACACTATGATCCTACCTCCATCCGTTGTGGTCTGCATGACGAGCATGTTTCTATATATCATATACCCTGCCACGGAGAAAGCTGGGAAATATCCTAAAATTTATTTTACACTAACAACAGACTGAGAAACAAACTACTCATCAGCTGATCAAAAGCTATCATTAGAATGCAACACATTATCATATGAATTATGGTATTGCGGAATTATGCGACTAAACACTAAAAAAAAGAGCTGAAAATTATCAGCCCCTTTCTTCACTTTGTTCAACAGCATCAATTCTTTTGTGCGTTTAATTCTGACAGCATTTGTGCGAAATCTTCATCGGTAAGGTAATACTGTTTACTACAGTATTTACAGACTAATTCACGGTGATTATCGGCTTGCATGCCGCGAATTTCATCAGCACCAAGATTTTTCAAGGATGTTTTGAATTTATCGAATGAGCAACGACAGAAGAAATCTACTGCTGTTTGCTCTGTTTCGATTAATTCAAAAGGTATGGCAATTCTAAGCATTTCTTCAGGAGTATAGCCATCATCAATCATCTCAGAAATTTTTGTCATGTTAGCAAGAGCATCATGCATCTCTTTAATTGCCGATGCAGGTGCTCCAGGCATAGCTAGAGCTATGATACCACCAGAAATTTAGATGTCACCATTATCATCAAAAACAACATCCAACACTACCGCGCTAGGAATCTGTTCGGACATACGCAAGTAATAGGCAATATCAGTACTGATATCACCTTTGTATAACTCTACCACACCTGTTGTCGGTTCGTATTGGTTATACTGAATACGTGTCACTTTTAATAAGCCAATGCCCAAAGCATCTGATAGTTGAAAATTCGCATCTGCCCCTTCAATATCAGGCATAAAACCCGGATTCGCTGAATAGGCACGAACCTCGCCAACTTGCAGTGCCTCTGCATATAAATGTTGAAGTGGTCCTGCGCCACTTGCCTCAAGAATCACTCGCTCCTCACCGCTGAGAAATGACGACAACAACGAAGCTGCTGACATCAATCGACCCAAGAGAACAGCATTGAGCGGACTTAGTTGATGATTTTCTTGTGCGGTACGTACAGCCGTAGAGTTGTTAATACCCGCGACACGAAAAAATCCATCGGCAGTCATAGCTCGCACGACCCGGTCACGAAGTTTAAGTTGACGTAGTTTAGAATCCATACATTCCTTTACTGAAAAAATTATCGTTGTACACTTGCCCGAACACCAATGCCGACCGCAATTCGTCGTTGTGACACACCACTGCCAATCCGCACAACATTGCGGTGGGCAGATAATGCAGTATCACTCTGTGTTGTATTTCTGTCGGTGATTTTTTCTTGCACACGGCGTACGACCATTGCTGATGAGCCCCCGCCATCCAAATTCATGGCTTGATATGCACCAAGAGATTTCATAAGTATTGCCATATCTTGCAACGTTGCTCCATGTGTTTTCTGTGTATTGTTTTTACCATCGACTCCCACAAGATACAAAGTCGAACCATCAGCCGAAAAACCAATAGCTGTTCTCGGAAGCCCATGCTTGATAAATCGTTTCGATTTAGAGCCCTCAATATATGCTTCATGTTCAGCAACACAATCGCGCTCTATCAGCGGCGTACCACTTATGCTATTCATCATAGGAACATCGCGATGGACATTTGTAAAGAACCCTAACACAATCGTATCACCACGTGCAGGAATTTTTTCAGGCGGGATATTACTTCCAAAGCTCAATACCACACCATGTGCAGGAATTGAAATCGAGTGCCCACGGAGTTGGCGAACAACTGCCCGCACTTCGCGATTAACCATAGGCGTACCAAGAAATTCTACTTGTACTTTCGGTAAACCATACTCGATACTCGCACTTTGTTTGCGCTCAAAAAGTACTTTCTCAATATCGGCACGCTTGATCTCTGCTTCAGTAGAGTCTTCATCCCATGTACGATTGATTTTCAGTTCATGTTCAATTTCTTCAGCTGTCGGAAAAACATTCATCGGCACCGTTGTTCCGTAGAACGTATTGTACAATACAATACCCGGAAGTGATTGCCGATTATTTACCGATTCAATCGCAAAAATTCGTTGTGGCGGGTATCGCACTTCACCACTTACGATAAAACGATCGAAATAGGGCTTACCGAATTGATCGAATAACATGCTTGACCACAACTTATAGGAGGGCATTTCCACCACTTGACCATTGATAATGGTAGGACCAATAGGATTGTTGAGATAGGCACGCCAAAAATTAGCGTTTACTGCGGCGAGGACTTCGGATGAATGCGCCTGCACCATCATAGAATCCCACCGTGGAACCATATCGACAAGTCGCTCTAGCTGGTTGTAGCGTTCCTTGCCTTTCATGACAATAATTCCGTTACCTTCAATTGAGCGTTGCACTGAAACAATATGAACAGAGTGATTATTTTTATCGGCTCCACGCATAATTGTATGCGAATACCGTATACCCGGGCGAAGGTTTTGCTCGGATAAAACTTTAACAACCGACCCCGCTTTCGAAGAGATTTTTTTCGATGCAGCGGTCTTCGACTCTTTTCTCTTCGAGTCTTTTTGCAGGTTAGATTGTACAACAGTTTTTGTGCTTTGTGCTTTCTTGGATACTACTGCTTTTTTTTTCGGCTTCGGATTACTGTAAAGGAAGTTTACACAACATCCACCGATAAGAGCAACCAAGACAATAAATTTAAATACGATACGTCGAATCATTGAATCCCATAATTTCTAATACAACTCATTACTTTGCTTTCGGTATGGTAGAAGCTTTTTTCTACTTGACTGCGTCGAGATACTCCTCATATGTGCCAAGATAATCCACTACGCCATCAGGTGTCAGTTCGATAATTCGTGTTGCACAATCAGTAATTAAATCACGATCATGGCTCACCACTACTAATGTTCCTTGGTACTTCTCGAGTGCTTCTGATAGAGCAATCACAGACTCCAAAACCAAGTGGTTAGTTGGTTCGTCAAGAATCAAAAAATTATCGTTTTCAAGCATCAATTTTGCCATAATGAGTCGTGCCGACTCACCACCGGACAGTTTTTCTGTTAGCTTTTCGGCTTGATCACCACTGAAAAGCATCCGCCCCAACAAACCACGAACCTCTTCAATGGTTTCATCTGTTTTAAACAGTTCCAACCATCGAAGAGCAGTCAGTCCATGCTGAATTCCCTGCTTATAGTCTTGCGGGAAATATCCGACACTTACTTCGTGTCCGTACTTGATACTTCCGCTATCGGGTGTAACAGCACCGGCAAGCATACCAAGGAGTGTACTTTTACCAACACCATTATTGCCGATTACAGCAATACGCTCTCCTCGACCAATACAGATTGCGTAGTTGGTATATACTTCTTTGGTGGATCCATCATCTTGCACATAAGATTTTGCCAAACCTGTTGCTTCGATAACTTCACGTCCCGATTGTTTTTTGACATCAAAGCGAATATATGGTCGTTGAATATTCGATTTTTTAAGTTCGGTTTGCTCCAACCGACCAATTTCTTTTTTGCGTGATTGTACTTGACTGGAACGTGTACCGGCGGCAAAGCGTGCGACAAATTCTTGCAGTTGTGCAACTTTCTTTGATTTCTCCTTATTCTCTGCTTCAATCCGTGAACGTGTTGCAACTTTTGCTGCCACCATGTTATCATAATCACCGGGGTAGATGATAATCGTTTCGTAATCAATATCAGCGATATGGGTACATACAGTGTTAAGGAAGTGTTTATCGTGAGAGATAACAACCAATGTACCGCGATACTGTAACAACCGATCTTCAAGCCACTTAATCGAACCCAAATCCAGATAGTTCGTCGGCTCGTCGAGAAGTAATGCCTCAGGTCCTCCAAACAGAGCTTGTGCCAACAACACACGGAATTTTAGATCGGTTGGAAGCGAACTCATCGGGTTCGTATGTTTTTCTTCAGAAATACCAATCCCCTCGAGTATTTCAGCGGCTTCTTGCTCTGCAACATAGCCATTCTCTTCGGCAACAACCATTTCGAGTTCAGCTAAGCGCATCCCCATTTCGTCGGTAATTTCCGGTGCATTATAGATTTTCTCGCGCTCTTCAAGAGCCGCCCACAAAGCTTCATTCCCCATCAATACCGTATCAAGTATGCGATATGAATCATATTTGAATTGATCTTGTCGCAACACACCAAGTTTCTTCGGCACCCCTATGTGTCCTGTTGATGATTCTTCTTCACCATAGAGAATTTTCATAAATGTTGATTTCCCTGCACCATTGGGTCCGGTTAATCCGTATCGGTTTCCATCACTGAAGGTTACCGTAACATTTTCAAAGAGGAGCTTACTGCCATATTGCTTGGTAACATTAGAAACAGTTATCATTTCCCCAATCCTTGCACACCATACGGTGGCTATAAATGAATAAAAGTTGCTCTTTGTCCTTGTTTGGGTTCAGCAAGAAACAAACAGTTCGTACTAGTTAAAAAATGAAACCGCAAAAATACGAAGAAGTTAGACCACACGCTCCGTAAAGATTCGATAGTACTGCTCAGCGGAAGCACGTATGGCTTCCTTATGCGTTGTATAATGCCCCTTATCAGCATAGATAATTCCCCTT
>DHLT01000282.1:5112-9537 GCA_002405405.1 Ignavibacteria bacterium UBA4661
TGCGGGCTGATTGCTATTTGCTTTGAGTACTGCCGCGACATCGCCACCCTGCGCACCCACACCGGGGATTAATAAGCACGCAGACGGTATCAGGGCACGAATTTCAGCAAGGTCTTCGGGTTTGGTAGCTCCTACGACAAAACCCACATTATTGGAGGACGACCAAGAGGCGACTTTTTTAATGACCGCTTTGTATAAAGGTTCGCCATCGGTATTTGTGAAATATTGAAAATCAAAAGCACCTTGGTTTGAAGTCAATGCTAAGACGAAAGTATATTTATCGGTAAATCGCAAAAAAGGCTCCACTGAATCAAACCCCATGTATGGAGCTACCGTAAGTGCGGAAACATTCATTGCCGAAAAAAATGCTTCTGCATATGCAGTTGAAGTATTTCCGATATCGCCGCGCTTTGCATCAAGAATTGAAAGTATTCCTTCAGGAATCATAGCAACTGTTTGCTCCATACATGCCCAGCCTTTTGTGCCATATTGCTCATAAAATGCAGAGTTAATTTTGTAGGCTGCGGCGTAATCGGCTGTTGCATTAATCACCATGCGATTGAATTCAAGCATTCCCTCAACTGTGGCTGGAAATTCGGGAGGCAATTTATCGCATGAGGTATCTAAACCGACACATAGTCCAACCTGACAGGAAGGGTCAGTGACATGTTTAGAAGATAATGTGCTAATACGAACGGAAAGTGTGCTATGAAAGCTCATACAATCGAAGATAGAAACAAGAATATTTAGGCATTTGTTAGAGGAATTTCAAAGATAAACACTGAACGTATACCATAAGCACCTTCGTATCGAATCGTGCATTGCATTTGCTCTGCTAAAAGCTTGACGATAGCAAGTCCTAAACCCGTTGAATCTTCATTTCCGGTAGGTCGAGCAGAAAGTTTGGTAAACTTCTGAAAGAGCATTGGCACCTCATCGGGATGAATCCCTTGCCCCTCATTCTCAACGGCAATACTTGCAACAGCATCTTGCTGAACAATACTTATGCGAATGGTGCTTGCAATCGGTGCATATTTGATTGCATTAGAAAAAAGATTTTCAATGATTTGAATACACGCATTACGATCGCAGTGCACGCTCAGCACCTCAATGTTATCGGTATCAAGTAAAACAATTTGTTGCTTGCGTTCATATTGTACCGAATTCAACAAGACAATATTGCGTGTAAGTTCAACAATATCGAAGTCTGATGATGTCAGAAAATTTTTACCGGACTCAATAGCATTTACATCAAGTAAATGATTGATCAGTCTGCTCATGCGTTCGGTTGATTCTTGAATAATCTGAGCATACTTCGGCACTTGTGAGGAGAAAGCAGGCTCTGTCATAAGCGAAGCATAACTCATAATTGCCGAGAGTGGATTCTTAAGATCATGGGCAGCGATTCCCAAAAACTCATTCTTCTCGGTATTGAGACGCTTGAGTGTTTCATTGGCAATGGTTAGCTCTTGTGTTTGTTCGGCAACTTGCGCACGCAATTCATCATTGAAGCGCGCAATGCGTATGGTATTGTTGGCACTACGATACGCAATCAAGACCGCCATCGATAAAGGCATGGCAATGAAGAAGGCAAAGTAGGTTCCGATGAAGATGTATGGCTCGCGCTCAACACCACTCAATGAGAAACGCCCCAAGAAAAACATATCAACGAACATACCCACAAGCAATACGATCATACCGAAAAGAATGATATAATCTTCGCGTTGTCCCTTGCGAATTGCACTGATAATTTCCGATAGTACCAAGATGCCCCCGAGCACATTTGTCATATTTTGCACTATAGCAATGTAAGCCATTAATTGTGCTGCGTGTACAAAATGAAATGTAACAATGAGTATTCTTAAGAGAAGAAGAATATATGCGCCAAGCCATGCAATAAGGGGGATGCTCTTTCTTGTTAAAGAATACACACTAAGAATTAAACTGATCCAAATCAATGAATACAGCAATGAATTTGCTTGAAGATTAATATTTGCAACAATAGACGACACTGAAAAAGCATTAACACGAATAATGTTCGTAATGCCAAAGAGCATACCAAATAACGCATGTAAAGCCAAGTGCAAATGCAAAGTATTTTGGCGATAGAGCACAAAAATAATTGCATGAAGAATACCGATAATACCTGGTACAGCAGTACAAAACACAATTAAATATGTTTCAAATTGTCGTATAGCTTTGATCTTCTCAGCACTTTCGGGAAGCCCAATAGC
This sequence comes from Ignavibacteria bacterium UBA4661, assembly GCA_002405405.1. GTDB lineage: Bacteria > Bacteroidota > Ignavibacteria > Kapaibacteriales > UBA4661 > UBA4661. The sequence goes on from DHLT01000282.1 coordinate 7,347, forward strand.
GATACTGAATCCGGTATTCTCCGTGAGAATTTCTCCACCAACTCTCTGCACCTGATCTGCAAAAGCTTGCGTTGCACGAAGAGAAACACGAATTGCCAGTACACACATACCGACTTGTTGTGGCAGAATGTATGAGCAATTATAATGTGTACGAAAATCCGGTTCGATTTCTTGCGCTCTGTCAAGCGAGGGTTTGCCAAGTGCTCCGATGAGCTGTCCATTGCAATACATCTCCATTGTAGGCAGTCCAAGCCATGCAATTTCGTAAAATCGAAATCCTTGTAGAGCAAAGGCAATATGCTGACCTACCATTGAAGAATCAACATAGATAGGTAATCGATACCAACCGAATTGCGTCGCCAACAATGCCGGTGCATAGAGTGCGCGTTCTGTGGAAGCCACGATTTGCCATGCCGAATCATTATAGGAATTCATTCGCCATGTCATCGAATCGCCCGCATGAAATTTCCAACCGGAATGCGTGAGCGACAGCATTGTTCCAAATTCATTGAAAAGTACTGATGAGGATTGTGGCGATTGCAGTGTATTGGCATCGAGGCGAATGTTCTTTTGCTGTGTAGCAAAATGCTTGGCATCGGCAATACGCAAAGGATTATCGGCAGATGCACTAGCGATCACAATCAAAACATACATAACACACCACACCACAATCGTTGTGAGCAAAAATATGGCTATCCGAACGAGATATGTTGTTTTGCGTTGTGTAAGTAAGGTTATTATGTGCATAAATCTACGAGAACATCAAGAAGAAAAAAGCATTGTAGCAAAACCAACCGAGGTATCTGTATCGGCATCGTCCCACCGATCATGATAGACCTGCACTGCTCTCTGCGGTGCAAGAATACTCAGCATCATCAGCGTTGGTACTGCGCCACAAATACGATACGCATCTCTATTATGTCGAAGAATATCGTAGTACGCATCATCCGAACAATCTTCCAAAGCATGAAGAAGGTTCTCCTCATACTGCCATACTGACTGCGCCATTGCGTGTGCGGTTTGTGCATCGCCAAAGCGTTTACCAACATGCGACAAATCACCGCTGACAAGGACAAACACATTCTTACCCTGGTTTTTGTACCGTTCAACAATACCCTGTAATGCTTGTACAGCTCGACCTAAACGTCCATATCGGGTTGGTGGCAAGACTTCCTCCATCGAAGCACCGGCTATAAGTAGTGGTACAATCGTAACATCACTTCCCCACAAATGTTGTAACCATAGCACTTCAAATTCGATAGAGTGTTCCGGAGTATGAGCAGAGTCATTGCGTGTCAGCGTAGGCATGGCTTCGTACAACGCATCCAGAAAATTCACATCGGTTGTAGCAACACCCAGCGGTGTCTGAAAACACTTATAGGTTGGCATAATAACATCATCTGCTCCATAATGTGCCGTAGCGAGAATAATGACAAGATCAGGTTTTGGAAAATGACGCAAACGAACATAACCCTGTGCATAACATGCAATATTAACCCGAAAATCAATGTGTGGGATGAGTGCTCCTGTAGGTAGAAAGCCCTCGAGAGTATGATTGCTGTACATACGTTCTTCCAACACTGCAAGACAGGCATTATTCATCATTGCGGAACATTCTTTTGCAGTTGCAGGATATGCTATACCGGAGAACTGTGCGGGTCGAATACCAAACAGAGAATGCATATACATAAATACTTTTGAAGTAGGTTCATCACCGTGGTAATTCTATGATTTCATAACATACGCGAAAGTGGCTTTATCCGTATTATCAGAGAGCGTTTTGTAACTTTGCGGTGTTTTTTTGAATTCGTCAGTGCTTAACATGCCATACTTTTCGTGGTAATAAAGCATTCTTTTTTCTTTTGATTTTTTAAGGGTTGAACTCCATGAGCAAACAACGTAACACAATATCGCAATTCATTGAACAAAATTTTCTTCATTTTAATGCAGCTGCACTCGTCGATGCCGCTAAGGGATACGAACAACATCTCGAAGAAGGCGGAAAAATGATGATTACACTTGCCGGTGCGATGAGTACGGCAGAGCTTGGTAAAACGCTTGCGGAAATGATTCGCCAAGACAAAGTACAAATCATTTCTTGCACCGGAGCTAATCTTGAAGAAGATATTATGAATCTTGTAGCACATTCGCACTACAAGCGTGTACCGAATTACCGTGATTTATCGCCACT
>DHLT01000282.1:9678-12761 GCA_002405405.1 Ignavibacteria bacterium UBA4661
ATTTGTTAGAGAACCACTTCAATCGTGTAACAGATACCTGCATCCCGGAAGAAGAAGCATTTCGTCGCCTGCAAAAGCATATTCATGCACTATGGAAATCAGCTGACGAAAAGGGCGAGCGGTATTTCCCGCATGAATTTATGTACCAAATGCTTCTCTCCGGCGTTCTTGAGCAGTACTATGAAATTGACCCAAAAAATTCATGGATGCTTGCAGCAGCAGAAAAAAATCTCCCTATTGTTGTTCCGGGCTGGGAAGACTCTACGATGGGTAATATCTTTGCCTCCTATGTCATCAAAAATGAAATCAAAGCCAGCACAATGAAATCCGGCATTGAGTATATGGCATGGCTTGCTAAATGGTATGTAGAAAATAGCAGCGGGAAAGGCGTAGGCTTCTTCCAGATTGGTGGTGGTATTGCGGGTGATTTTCCCATTTGTGTTGTACCGATGCTCTATCAAGATATGGAAATGGAGAACATTCCCTTTTGGAGTTACTTCTGTCAAATCAGCGACTCAACAACAAGCTATGGGTCATACTCAGGTGCTGTTCCCAATGAAAAAATTACTTGGGGCAAGCTTGACATTAACACACCGAAATTTATTGTAGAGTCGGATGCAACTATCGTAGCACCGCTCATTTTTGCATGGTTGTTAAACTACTAAAGGCTATAACTTCACCACAATGCCAATCGATTGTGGCGTTACAACAAGCCCAACACCATTCGGTGGTGGCTCAAGAGAAGTAATCTTGCGAGGTCCGGTATATCCGGGCGGTATGCCGGGCAACGCAAATTCTCCTACTTGCACTAACGTATTACGCAAACTACGCGCAAGAAATGCCGCTCCCACACCGACCGCCATACCAACAGCAACATCGCTGAGATAATGCACACCCAAGTGCATCCGCGAAAAACTCGTTCCAAGTGCATACAATGATGCCGGCACAACCACATACCACTGCGGATATTGCAAGATTAATGTTGTTGCTAATGCCGCGCTTCCCGCCGCATGCCCTGAGGGAAACGAATATGAGGATTCCTCGGCTCGACCGATCATATCATTCGGATATGCTTTATAGGGGCGTTCGCGTTGCACCAATGCTTTCACACCGGATATAACACCATAGGCAAAGACTTCTGACGCACCAAGCATCAGAGCAGTTTCTGCCATATCGCGTTTTGCATCAAAATTATCTTTGGTTACACCGACATTCCCCGCAATAATCATTGCCAAAGGCAAGCCACCAACTAATGGCAGAAGCGCATCGCTGGTAATTTTAGATGTAGAAGTTACGAACGAAGAATTAATATGATTGATACTTCGTGTAGTCAAATAATCAACATTGGTCGGTTGTGCATATAATTGATGTACAACTGGCATCAGTTGCACCAAAAATATAATCCAACAGAACTGTCTTAATCGCATAGCATTCAATGAGATGTGAAAAAATTTGCGAACCACACCAAAATAACGTTTAATTGCGGTTCAGTGTATTCATTTTCCCATAACATCACATGGACATGTATTCATGACAACATCAGGTTATCGCATCGCCGTAGCAGGCGCAACAGGTCTTGTAGGACGCACAATGCTCAAAGTCCTTGCCGAACGTAATTTTCCAATACAATCGCTCAAACTCCTTGCCTCTGCACGATCTGCAGGCATGACAATGGAGCATCAAGGTACGACATATACGGTCGAAGAACTCACAGAACATTCTTTCACCGATGTTGATATTGCCCTTTTTTCAGCGGGCGGTTCTACAAGTAAAACTTTTGCTCCCATTGCTGCTCGCAGCGGAGCCATCGTCATCGATAATAGTAGTGCATGGCGCATGCATGAGCATGTACCGCTTGTCGTTCCTGAAGTAAATGCACAAGCCTTACACGGTCATCATGGCATTATTGCAAACCCCAATTGCTCCACAATTCAATTAGTTGTAGCCCTACAGCCACTACATGATGCCTTCACATTAAAACGAGTCGTATGCTCTACGTATCAGTCTGTCAGTGGTGCAGGCAATAAAGGTGTTGAAGCACTGCTTGATGAAGTCCCGAATCATGGCGCAGGACAACAGTCAGCTCGCTCGCCTTTTGCCATGCAAGCAGCGTATAATACAATGTTTCATACCATCAAAGAGATTGATGGTTTTTCAGAGGAAGAAACAAAAATGATTCATGAAACACGTAAAATCATGAGTTTACCGGAGTTGCGATTAGCAATGACTTGTGTGCGTGTTCCTACACTTGGTGGCCATGCAGAGTCGGTCAATATTGAAACAGAACAACCAATCACACCAGCCAAAATTCGAGAAGTACTTGCTCAAGCGCGCGGTATAGAGATTATGGACGAACCACAGAACAACATCTACCCTACTCCGCTGAGAGCACATGATCGTGATGATGTTTTTGTCGGTCATATTCGACCTGATGATTCGGTAGAGCATGGTGCATATCTCTGGGTTGTTTCTGATAACATTCGCAAGGGTGCGGCAACAAATGCTGTACAGATTGCAGAATCGCTCATTCAACACAATGCACTTGCATTTACACCACTTGAAAAGTGGTAAATTTTAATACTTCCTATAAGCAGCAAAGGCAAGCAGATTATCTCTGCTTGCCTTTGTTTCTTCATTCAAAAAAGCTCTGTATTTACAAGGTTACTTCCCTGCCACGTACAAATCCTTTTTCCGCGGCGACGATTGTACTAGCATCGATAAATCCATCGTGTCCAAAAATCACTGTCCACTCCTCTTCAGTTGCCTGAGGAAGAATTCTTTTCTTCTCTTCGATAGATTGCAGGGGTTGGTGATCATAAGCCATGACATACGGGAGAGCGATATGTGCTGATGTAGGAAAAAGATCTGCCGCAAAAAATACTTTAGAAGTACCGCCATCAATGAGTACCGTTTGCAGTGCTGTTGTATGGCCAAACATCGTACGAACCGAAATACCGGGAAAAAGTTCACCATCACCTTCGACATGATTGATCATCCCTTCGGCGATGAGCGGCTCGAAATTTTCTTTCAAGCAGGATGCACGATCTTTATCAGACGGTTTGAGTGAATGGGTGAGGTGATCT
>DHLT01000320.1 GCA_002405405.1 Ignavibacteria bacterium UBA4661
TTATCACCGGCAATTTCTATCGAACAAAAAACTGTGGGAAGTAATCCGCGATCGACTGTTGGCACGGTAACAGAGGTGTATGATTACATGCGCCTTCTCTTTGCAAAAATTGGTACGCAGTATTGCGTAGATCATCCCCACATCCCTGTGAAACGACAAACATTTGATCAAATTATTGAAACAATGATTGAGCGTTTTTCCGGGAAACGAGTCCTTCTTCTTGCACCAATTATTCGCGGACGCAAGGGGCACTACCGTGAGCTTTTCGATCAATTTCGCAAACAAGGTTATGTACGCGTCCGCGTTGATGGTGTTGTCCAAGATCTTATTGAGGGAATGAGTGTCGAGCGATACCAAGCACACACAATTGACATTGTTATTGATCGATTAGTCATTAGTACTGATATTGAGCAACGTCTGCGCGAATCCACCACTTTGGCTATGAAGCATGGTGAGCATGTTGCCATTCTCCTCGTAGAAGAAGCGCACCCCTCCGGCGAAACACAATTCAGTGAACATTATTTTTCATCTGATGCCGTATGTCCCGAATGTAAACGCGGCTATGAGCAGCTTGCACCGAATAGTTTTTCATTTAATTCGCCTTTTGGTTCATGTAAAACATGCGAAGGCATTGGTGAAATTCGAGATTTCAGCGAAGCACTTATGGTACCAGATATGACATTGTCATTACGACAAGGTGGCTTAGTACCTCTCGGCAAACACCGTGACACATGGTTGTGGAAGCAAGTAGAAGCAGTCTGTACAGCCCATGACATTTCGCTTGATGCGCCGCTTGCCGATATTCCTACCGACTTGATGAACATACTTCTTCGTGGTGATAAATCTCGAACCTATGCTATTGCTTATAAGTTTTCTACCGGCAATGATGTTGTGTACAAGCAGAAGTTTCATGGCATTCTAGAGAATGTACAATCGCAGTACAATTCCTCCGCGTCGCAAGCAATTCGCGCACAAATTGAAACGTTTATGTCCACTATGACCTGCACTGATTGCGGTGGTGGTCGCTTACGTCCTGAAAGCCTTAATGTTCGTGTTGGCGGTAAAACAATTGCAGATATTGCATCGATGTCGGTTACTGAAGCCTATCAGTTTTTCCAAGAACTCAAGCTCAGCGAACGCGAATTAAAAATTGCCTTTTTGATTTTAAAAGAGATCACCTCGCGCTTGAGCTTCCTTGCAGAAGTCGGACTGCAATATCTCACCTTAAACCGTACAGCGCGTACATTGTCCGGTGGCGAGGGCCAGCGTATTCGCTTGGCTTCCCAAATCGGTTCAAATCTTACAGGTGTCATGTATGTTCTTGACGAACCAAGTATTGGTTTACATCAACATGACAATCGCAAGCTTATTGGTTCACTTAAGCGTTTACGGGACTTAGGTAATACCGTAATTGTCGTCGAGCATGACCGTGAAATGATTGAAGAAGCCGATCAATTACTTGATCTCGGTCCCGGTGCAGGAGTGCATGGTGGAACTTTGGTCTTCAACACGCAACCACAGAAAATTCTTCGGGAGGATTCATCCCCAAAATTGTCGGGAGAATCTATTACCCTTGCCTACTTACGTAATGAGCGTACAATTGCGATTCCGGCAAAACGTCGTGCAGGAAATGGAAATTCTTTGATTCTCGAGGGAGCACGTGGCAACAATTTACATGATGTTACATTGCGTATTCCACTCGGGACTTTTACTTGCATTACCGGCATGAGTGGTTCAGGGAAATCAACGCTCATTAATGATACGCTCTTCCCGATTCTCTCTAAGCATTTCTACCAATCGATCATGCCCCCAATGCCTTATAAAGCCTTTCACGGGCTTGAGCATATCGACAAAGTAATCGAGATTGACCAAGCACCGATTGGTCGGACACCACGTTCAAACCCTGCAACCTACACAGGACTTTTCACCCTGATTCGTGATCTCTTCACAGAACTACCCGAATCAAAAATTCGTGGCTATAAGCCGGGACGGTTTTCATTCAATGTTGCCGGTGGAAGATGCGATGCATGTGAAGGTGACGGAGTAAAAAAAATTGAAATGAATTTCTTGCCGGATGTCTATGTAACCTGCGATGTCTGTAATGGCAAACGCTATAACAATGAAACTCTACAAGTACTGTTTAAAAACAAATCGATTGCTGATGTTCTTGATATGAGTGTGAGCGAAGCAAAAGAGTTTTTTCAGGATATCCCCAAGATTCTTCGCAAAATCTCCTCTCTCCACGAAGTTGGATTGACGTATATCAAGCTTGGGCAACAAGCAACAACGCTATCAGGGGGCGAGGCGCAACGGGTAAAATTAGCAACTGAACTTTCGAAGACAAGTACCGGAAAAACATTATACATCCTTGATGAGCCAACCACAGGGCTACATTTTGAAGATGTGCGTATTTTATTGGAATTACTCCATAAGCTTGTCGAGCGTGGCAATACAGTTGTCGTTATTGAACATAACCTCGATGTTGTTAAAACGGCAGACTATATCGTTGACCTTGGTCCTGAAGGAGGAAAAGGTGGTGGAAGAATCATTGCCGAAGGCACACCCGAAGAGCTTATCACCATCAGCGAAAGCTATACAGGAAAATACCTTAAAGAAGAGTTGGAACGTTTCGCCACGAGGATATAACGCGCGCAGCAATTTTATCTTGCCCCTTGAGGATATGTGCAAAACAAGGGTTCACTTGCGTACTCCTATCTTGCTCATACACACCGACATGGATAGAATCATGGACAACGCACTCTGCACGAAAATCTACCGCGAGTGTATCAAGTTCGTACCCTCCATGGATATTATCAGGCAAAGCATCTAATGCCCACTCGATATATTTCGTATGGTTGGCATGTTGGTTCATATCAATATCGCTATGGTACACAATCCGTGTACTCTCAGCGATAGTATCTGGCTTGTAGGAGGGTATTTCATCAAACGAAAGTGCGCATGGTGCTTTGGGGAATTCAGGGACAAGTGCTCGTATCTCATCAGGAATTCGCATCGGTCTGCGCCGATCGGCTGAAATAATCATCCATCTCTGTGCAGCGACACCTATCACCTGACCATGATGATCGAAAATCTCAAAATCACGTCGAGTGAACAACTGCTCAAATGCGGAAGGATATGTTTCAATAGTGATATCATCCCGCCATTGCGGATAACGAAACATCTGCATTCGCAAGCCGGCCATAACCCAAAATTGCCCTTGCAACAATTGTCCTGCCGAGGCACCCAATCGATCACTATGCTGATGTGATGTTTCTTGCAAGTACCGCGCAAGAGCTACCGGTGTTATACGTTTATTCGCGTCAACATCGAATGTTGAAATATGATAAGCAGAACGGTGAATCAACGACATACAGCTTTAGAATGTTACATTAAAAATCAAGCAAATACGGACGAAGTTTTTGAAACCGCTTCGTACCAATACCTTTTACACGCATGAGATCTTCAACATGGTCAAACATCGTTACGCGCCGATACAAAATAATTTTTTGAGCAGTTATTTTACCAATGGTAGGCAATAAGCGTAACTGCCCTTCAGAAGCAGTACGAATGTCGATGGGCTTCATTTCGCCCGGCTTCTTGAGTTTAAGTGCCTCGGTTACTTTCATTGAAGTAACGGTTTCCTCAGCATCAGTGGTATCGATGCCGAGACTTTCACGTAGGGTATCAACTTCGTATTGCGCAGAATCCAATCGTGCCTCAGCAAGAGCAAGTGTTTGCAGCAATCGACGATGATTCTCTTGCGTACTTGCCATACTATCGGCAACTGTTGCCAATGCTTGCGCAACTTGACGAAGAGAGTCGTGTTTGTTTGGTTGAAGAAGAACTCTCTCTGAAGTCATTATATAGCTCACAATCCCCCCAAACAGAACTCCCGCAGTAATTACCACGATAGCAGTAATTTCTCTGCGGGAGAGTCCCATCTGTTCGTAGAGTGTACGGGAATGCGTGCGCCACCATTCCTTAAAATCCATCTTCACTATCCCTTACGAAAAAACCTCGCGGACTTTATCGAAAAAATCCCGTGAATTATGATCGCCACCGCCCGATGACCGAGGTGCGATATTGGGGCTCTTGGCTAATTCTTTGAGTGTTACTTTTTCTTTAGACGAAAGTTTTTGTGGAATATACACGCCCACCCGAACAATTTGTTCACCACGACCATAACCATTTAAACGAGGGATGCCCTTATCTTTCAACGAAATAGTCGTACCGGGCTGTGTGCCGGGTTCAATGGTAATCGTTTGCCGACCATCAAGCGTAGGCACCTCAACTTCTCCTCCCAGAGCAGCGTCAGGAAAACTAATCGTCAAATCATAGTAAATGTTAACACCATCACGAATAAAATATTCGTGTTGTTTCTCTTCGATAACAACAATGACATTACCGGGATCACCACCGCGTCGACCTGCATTACCTTGCGATTTGATGGAAATATAATTACCTTCACCTACCCCCGCAGGTACATTTACTTTGATCGTGGTTTCGCCGCGTGTACGACCTTCGCCACTACACTTGGTACATGGATCCTTAATAATCTGCCCCATACCACCGCACGTAGGGCATGCAGACACATTAACAAATTGACCGAACATAGAACGTGATACCTGACGAATCTCACCCGATCCATTACACGTTGTGCAAGTAGTGTATCCCGTACTTGTTTTTGCGCCCGTACCCGAGCATGCTTCACATGATTTCCATCGTTTTACACGAATTGTTTTTTCGACACCAAGAGCGATTTCATCAAGAGTTAAAGGCAGTCGCACTTTCAAATCCG
>DHLT01000016.1 GCA_002405405.1 Ignavibacteria bacterium UBA4661
GCCGCCGCACCCATTTCGTAGCACTTCTTGATCGTACCAAACATGATTTGATCAAATTTATTCGGGTAGGTGAGCAATTCGTTATGATTGATTTTTACCACAAACGGAATCTTGTGTGCGTACTTGCGCGCGTGCATACCGAGTACACCATACGTAGAAGCAACGGCATTACAACCGCCCTCGATAGCAAGATTGATGATGTTAGCAGGATCGAAATAATCAGGATTTTTTGCAAAGCTCGCACCCGCTGAGTGTTCGATACCTTGATCAACCGGAAGAATGCTCACATAGCCCGTTCCTGCGAGTCGTCCGGTGTTGTTGATGTATTCCAAATTGCGAAGAACGCGATTGTTGCGGTCGGATGGAATAAACTGCTGATCGACCGAATCAGCCGAAGGCAAATGCAAACGCTCTTTCGGAATTGCCGTTGCAGTGTGGTTCAAAAGATACTCGGCTTTGTCGCCAAGAAGCGATGTTATGTGATCAATCATGATAAGAACCTCGCAGAGAAAGGAAGAATGAAAAAAAGAGAGGAAAGGATGCACGAAGATACATTGCTCTGTCGAGAGAATGAGCGATTTTTTACAATCGGATTATAGAAACAAATTTCTTATCTTCCGTTTTTACGGTTTGCCAAGCACTTTTTTGCATCGTATGGCAATGCACCTCTCGCAAACGTGATAAATATTGGTATTTGTATTGTAAGAGTACAGCTCTGCAAAGTCGAGTGTACATAGAGGACAGACATTACAGCAAGACATTCTCAAAAGACATGTGTAACCCACTTTTTTATACCACTATTCAGTATCATTATGAAACGTTTGTTTCTTGTGATTCCCTTGTTCTGTAGTATGCTGGCAGTATCACTGTTTGCCCAGCGTGTCGTAACAGGGAAGGTAACAACAGCACCCGATGGCATTGCACTGCGCGGGGTGCGTATCTCCGTTAAAGGAACGGTGCTTGGCGGTGTAACCGACGGTACAGGGGTTTTTCGCATTGCGAATTTCCCGGAAGGAGCACGGACATTGGTCTTTAGCTTGATTGGTTTTAAACGGCAGGAAGTTTCGATCCGTGGTGATCAAAACTCTGTGAATGTAACCATGAGCGAAGATATCAAGGGTCTCGACGAAGTCGTTGTAACAGCATTCGGTGTTGAGCGTGAGCGCAAAGCACTCGGCTATGCTGTGCAAGAATTGTCGGCAGCAGATATTGCTAAAGCCAATGAACCGAATATCGTCAATGCTCTGCAAGGGAAAGTTGCAGGGGTTATTATCAATAATTCCGGTGGTGCTCCGGGTGCGGGTGCGAATATCCTGATTCGTGGTATTACCTCGCTCGATCCTTCACGGAATAATCAGCCGCTCTTTGTGGTTGATGGCATCATCATCAGTAATTCAACGATCAATTCGAATGTTACGCCAAGTTCCGGCTCGAATACTGCGGGTACCGGCGAGCAGTTTTCGATGACGAATCGTGCGGCGGATATCAACCCGGACGATATTGAGAATATCAACATTCTGAAAGGTGCTACGGCAACCGCCTTGTACGGTCTTCGTGCGGCGAATGGTGTAATTGTCATTACCACCAAAAAAGGTGCTGCAGGTAAAACATCGATTACTGTTAGTCATAATACCGGTATTGATCTTGTCGGTAAAACACCAACTGTTCAACAAAAATGGGGGCAGGGTGCCGGTGGAGAACCCATTCCGATTGTAATGTCGATCAATCCTGCCACAGGATTACCATTCTATCTGACATCTCCCCCAAACGGTGGTGGCGCTGGTGCGTTCTGGAGTTATGGTGCACCGCGATCAATGACGGGCGAAGACTATTTTGACAATTATCGCAATTTCTTTGATGTTGGTACACGGGTGAATACATCAGTATCGGTATCCGGTGGTACGAACAATGCAACCTTCTATACATCGGTGGCACGATTAGACCAAAAAGGGATTGTTCCGAATACCAATTTCGATCGAACCAATATCAATTTGCGCGGCAAGATGAATTTTGATGACCGCTTAACCGTCGGTGCTTCGGTGAATTTTTCTCAATCAAACAACCGTACACCGCTTAGTGGCGACCAATCGATTTTCTCGGCATTAGCATTTTGGATCCCATCTTTCGATGTGCGTCAACCATTTTTGCCAAATGGCCAGTATGGCGGTCAATTCGATATTAACACGCATAGCAATGGTACCATCGATCATCCGATGTATGTTGCACAAGCGAACATTTTTGATACGAAAGTCAACCGTGCTTTCGGCGATGCAAAAATCAATTATGTCGCATCCAGTTGGTTGAATCTCAGTTATCAATTAACCTTTGACTATTTCAATGATTCGCGTCGCCGTATCAATCCTGCCGATCTCGGTTCGGGCTTGACCAATGGTGGGTTTATTGTTGAAGATTCGCGCAATTTCTTGGAGTTGAATTCGCAATTGCTCGCAACATTGTCGTATGAATTTACCGATGACCTCAAAGGACAGTTGCTCTTGGGTAATGCAGTTACTTCGACCGATATTCGTGGTGTTGCAGTGCGTGGTGAAAACTTTCAGCTTCGCAACTTCTTCGATATTTCCAATAAACAGTTGCTTATCCCAAGCAGTATTTTCTCGCTACAACTATTGTATGC
>DHLT01000174.1:0-3291 GCA_002405405.1 Ignavibacteria bacterium UBA4661
AAGTGTACCGCCCTCTGACACAAACAATCGCCCATTTGGATCACCCCAAAGACTATAGGGCGAACGCAATGTACTCGCCGAAGCTACACCGCCCGCATTTGGATTGCCTGATGTAAAATTTGGTTGTCCTAAGACAGCGTCAGCCTCAATTCGTTGAAACTGAGAAGTAAAAGTTGCATAGATATTATCAAAACGCAGTACACGGTTGTTTCCCACCTCAGAAACCGACAATGTTCCGGTCGGCTCATCCACGAAGACACCAGAGGGGAAATTAAATTGGTTTTGCGCCGTCCCGCTACTGAAATTCGTGAGTGCTGTTTGCCTAAGTATGAAGGCATTGTTACTTCCTGTTGCAATCGCACCTGCATTGCCCGTAGTAGTCGTGGCATTCGGAAATCGAAGGATCCGATGCTGATCTGCATCGGCTACCCATAAATTGCCCTGACTATCAACATAAATTCCTTGTGGAGTTTTCATTGCGCCTCCTCCGGTGCTACTTCCATTAAAAGCTGATTGTCCGAATACGGCTTCGGCTAATCCACCATCTGCCAACGAACTATACGAGGCATAGCGCAACACACGATTGTTTCCGGCATCTGCTACAAATACTTTGCCGCTTACACGATCAATGAAAACACCTTGTGGATTATTCATCCGCGATTGCGTCAGCCCTGTGAATACATTCGATGAGCCGTATCCTCCCTGCCCCAACACACGTCGTGCGCCACTGCCATACGCTGTCGGATAGGTCGCAATAGCATTGACGGTGTACGTCGGCGATGCGGTATTACCTCCTCCATTCTCGACATAGAATGTTCCCGATCCGGTTGCTGAATGAGGGATGCCCACTACCAATGAGGTTGCCGAACTCGATAGAACAACGATGGGTGTTCCGCTAGAACCAAACATACGTACGCTGGTAACTGCATTAAGATTAGTACCCGTCATAGTTACTGTCGTACCCGGTAGTCCTGATGTCGGCGAAATGCTTGTAATAGTTGGTTGAGCATATAGACTCCCTATGTTTACAAGCATCAACATTATAACAAACCACACGTGATTCAAGGAAATTTTTTTTCTTGCTACTCGCATTGCTATATCGCTAAAAGAAGTAAAAAAAAGTGTCGTCATGATTGTGTTAAATTTTTTCATGGTCATTCTCCTTATCGCACAATGATGAATGTTCCGGTCAGATAGATTATACCCTCATTACCACTGCTCACCGCACTCCTCATCGCTATGCGCCAATAGTATGCCCCTTGTGGCAACTGCTTGAGTGCCAGAGGGATCCGCCTCTGACCGCCACCACCGCGCATTTCCATTGGTATCACTCGTACCATGCGACCTTCCGAGGAGTAGATTTCTATCCCACCTGCTATGCTGTATTCACCAAGATCACTAACTTCAAGAACGGCATCCTCTTGCACTACACTTGGTACAATCCGCACCATCCGTTCATCACGTTTTGTTTGAACACTTGTAATAGTGCTCGATGTTCCACCTAACACAACGATATACCGTATCTCCCCCGATGTAAAGTACAGTGTATCTGTAAAGCGTCCGGTTTCAAATGGCTCAAACCAAACGACCAAAGAAGTATCCACGACACCAAATTGATTCGGCGGCAATACGAATTCTCGCAAATATCTCTGGTCTTCGAGTTGTACCGAAAATGGCGATGGCGATGCATTAGTACTGATTGTCGCCATTCGTACACGAACTGTATCGGTCAGTGTTGCACCTGTAACTTGCAAAAGTCGTGGCGTATTGCTGAAAATTCTCACACTACCAAATTCTACGCCCGTCGTTGTTGCTGCAAGTGTTGGAATTGGCAAACCTCGTCCTGCTAATGTTGTAAAGCCTGCTAATGTATCACCATTGACCGTTACACCTGAATATCGCACACTGCTCGTAAATATTCCTGCTGAGTCCGGGGCAAAGCGTAGTGTCAAGGTCGTACTCAAAGTCGTTGCCGTACTCGCAAGCGTGAAGCCCACGGCGCCATCGACCACCTGACCGCGTGCGTCAAGCAGAGCAAAGCGGGGAGCTCCGCCGATCATATCCACCGTTACCGTACCGCCCGTTGCCATGCTCACAAAGTCCACACGGAAACTCGCCGGTGTCATGCCACCGATCCGTACATCACTGAAACTTGCGGGCGTTACACTTGCTGTGATCGCCGGCTGTGGTATCACACGGGCAGTGATCGGAAACACCGTCGTGATCGTGCGCGCTGTTGCACCCGAACCTACCACAGAACTAAATCGGATGGAATCAACATAATCACCTACCGCCACCCGTGGTGTAAAGGCAAGTGCTAAAACTGTATCAATGCGACTTGCCCATGGTCGCAGTGTCCCAGTTGAGCTAAGCAACACTGCCCCTTCTTCATTGCGCAACTCAAAACCTTGAGGAAGTGTAACTCTCATATCATTCGTCAAATTTGCCGCAAGCAAACCAAAACTTCGAAAATATGTGATATTCGTCTGTACTGTGTCAAACGTCATCGCAAAGGGCAAACGAATAACAGGTTTAGTAAATGGAATACTCACAGCCGACACTTGCACACTACGAGATATATCGCTCATTTGCGCTGTAATCGTTGCCGCCAATGTATCGGGTTGACGAATTGGGTTTACCATAACTACGAGTGAATCATTCACTACTCCATTGTCATCAGGAAAATATGTTCGACCCCGTGCAAACTGGGCAGTATCGAACGGCGTGTACACTGCGGGATGCCCGGTAACAGATACAGAGACAGGATCTGTCAAATCGGCTCCACGAATTTGTATCACACGCCGAGCAGTATCTTCTTCTTCAACTGCTCCAAAATTTAATGCATTAATACTTGTCGTAAGAGTTGGTACTGCAACTGCTTGAGCTAACACCGGAAAACTCAGTGTTCCGGCATTTTCGGGTAGATCAACTACGACAAAAGCATTTTTTCTACCGGGTTGACGCGGAATGAATCGCACGATGATTGAATCATCTATATTTGGCTCCATAGTATAACGACCAAACGGACGTATTATCGAGATTTCACTACTGTCGACGCCACTCATCCGTACTACTGCACTTCCCGGTATACTGCCCACATTAGTGAAAGGAATACTCACATTAACAGTACTGCCCACGCGCGTATTGGGAAATGCTGTTAACAATGAAGATGACACACCCGAACTTGATCCTGCTATCACCATGGCTCCACGCGATCCTGCACCAAACACTACGCCCGTATCGCGGAGCGTATTCCCACCAATACTCGCTGTCAGGATTGCTGTGCCTCGC
>DHLT01000174.1:3535-5302 GCA_002405405.1 Ignavibacteria bacterium UBA4661
CTGAGCGTCATCGGGGTTGCACCCGTATTCCGTACTGCCAAAGCAAATGCCCGCGATGTTCCCACGGCTACAAGCGGCGGGAAATTCGCCGATATCGTATCACTCCCTCGAAACACCGTAACAGGATACATCAGATTCAGTGGTTCAGCATACCGCGATGCTATGATCTCTTCCGGCAAACGATTGCCTGATTGCAATATCCGACCCGGCATCCCGAAACTCACCACCACCGGCGATACTTGCACCGTGCCAGCACTATTCTGCACAATCATCGTGACATATTTCTCGCCACCGGAACTTGCCGTGAAGACAATTCCCATTGGCACACTCCCGCCTGCGGGGATCACCGTACTCGTTGCTGTGGTCGTTGTGCCAAAGCGCACTGAAAACTCTTGTGCACCAACACCAGTAAAACTTGGTAATGGAACACTCTGAGAAACCGAACCTGTGTTCGTCAGCGAGTACCCACCAATGCTTTTGCTTGCTCCAAATTGCGCAGAATCGACAACTAAGAATTGGTTTGATTCGACTGGTACAAGCACTCCATTCTCAATACGTGTAAGTAATATTCGACCTGCTTCTAAGCCAATACCTGATAACGGCATATCAACTGTTGGAACATTATCTGCACTTACGCGCAAGACCGCCGAACGCAGTCCTGATTGACTTGGAGCAAATACACCACGGAACACAACACTCGCTCCACTTGCAATCGAGCTTGCTAGCACATCTGTTACACCAAATTCACTACGACTACCGGTAGCGGTACTGGTAATCGTTGCACGGAGATTGGTCAGCACTTGACTACTAGCGTTTTGAATTGTTATGACATAACTAGATGTTGCCCCCACTACAGTTGAGGAAATTGGTGCTGATTGGGTAAGCGTAGGACCTGCAGAAATAATATTGGCACTGATACGCGCTGTATATGTAGTATCACCAATAACAGGACTACCCGAACGCACATTCAGCTGCGCAATACGTAGCCCACTAGTATTGGCTGTTGTTCCATAGCGCACACGGAGTACTGCCACACTCCCCGAATCAATAACAAGTGGATAGCGAGGAATACTACCATTGATACTTGTTATTTGAAATTCTCCTGCTTGTGCTCCAGTTAATGAAATGCTATTCACTGTTACACGGTTATTTGCTCCATTAGCTATCGTAACATCACGTTGTAGTGTACCAGCACCCTGCCCTGATGTGGCATTGACCCCGCTTCCAAGATCAATCTGTGCAGGCACCACTACATTCACCACATCCGTTGGATTTACCACATAAGGGATTGGCACAATCAATGTTTCTTGATAATTGTCAGCGATGATATTCACAAGAATATCAGCAGTTCGTGAAGTACCGGCAATTGCTGTCGTGGTAAATGCTTCGCTCGTTAAACGTAAAGAAAATGTTGCTCCAACAACCTGTCCAGCTTGTATCTGAGCAATACTTACAGTTTGTGGCACTCCGTGCTCAGTAACAAAAGGCGCATTGCCAATACCCCTTACGGTAATTCGAACATTTCGTGCTATACCTTGCGCTTGTGTAGCATAATTCCGCACACGAAAGGTCACTCTCGAAGCTAGTGCATTTGTTAGATTAGCTTGTGGAACTTGTGTTACAGGATCTAAAAAACTAATGCTATTTACAGCATTTAAACCGATATTTGGTACAGCTTGCACGATAGCATTTACACCACTGACACGACCATAATAGGTCAGATTGCGCTCCGAAGATGAGTACAAAGTTCCACTCTGCAAAACATTA
>DHLT01000174.1:5417-6654 GCA_002405405.1 Ignavibacteria bacterium UBA4661
TCTGCAATCACCGCTCGTGCCGATAAGTTTGGCGTTTGACCAATCACAAGACCTGCTACACCCGCGACGACAGCTGCCGCTTGACGTGTACCGGTGAGCGTAACATAACTCCCGCCCGGTGCAGTTGAAAGAATATTTTCTCCCGGTGCATACAGTGACATTTTTACACCAACAAGCGATGTTGCAAGCGGACGATCATTCAATCCACTGGCACCTACTGCTAACACATTTTGATACGATGCAGGATATGAAGTATTATCACCTGAAAGAGGCAAGGTACTACCGATTGGTGCGTCGCCGGCAGGAACAACGACGACTGCACCAAGATCATTTGCTGCTCCTATAGCAGAGTTGATCACTTGCTGCTCGCCCGAAGAAAACAGATTCCCTGTTTCTGCATTGTAACTTGATGTTCCCACCAAAATCACGCGCGCTCCCATTTGTACCGCATAGCGTATCGCATCGGCAAGACGCGTGATAAATGGTACCGAACCATCGTCATTCGCAATCTTGATCGGAAGTATCCGGCAACTCGGCGCTATGCCTGCAATACCACCATTATCATGGCGACCGGCTACGATACCTGCTAGGTGCGTGCCGTTTACAACATTGACATTCAAATTACTTGCATCATTATCCTCTGCATAAACACCAGCACCGGCTGTTTGCGCATCAACATTCCCCACAAAGTCCCAACCACGCCAATCATCGACATAGCCATTGCGGTCATTGTCGATGCCATCGATTGGGTCAGCAGTATTCACAAACCACGCATTTCGCAAGTCAGGATGATTGAAATCAAATCCTTCAGCAATAATAGCTATTGTAACGTTTGAGGAACCCACTGTGGCATCCCAAGCACGTTCCATACCAATACGAGGCAAATACCACTGTCGGCTATAGAGTGAGTCATTTGGAATAAGTTGTACTGTTCCCCTATGTTTTGAAAGAAATGGTAAAGATTGTGCTTGTACCATGTTGGGAGCACACGATCCATATATCAGCATCAACGCAAACACATACACAGTACAAACACGCAGAAGCACCGCAAACGAACACAAAGTGTTCAAGAATGAACCTATCGGTTGCATAGCGAAAGAAAAATAAGTGTGAAAATCTGAGACTTTTGCTAACGAGTGTAAAAACAAACCGCCGAAAAAAAAAGATATGCTCTACGAAGAGATTTGAGAGAAAGAGGAATCAATATTGTCAAAAAATTGATTAAGAGGACTGCTCA
>DHLT01000321.1:0-12613 GCA_002405405.1 Ignavibacteria bacterium UBA4661
TCACGCAGTCATTCGATCCGGAGATGCACGAACGCTTCAAACTTCGCACTTAGTAAAACACTAAGCCGTTGATACTTTGTTCATTGAACAGGATATTCGAACCATATTGCCGAGTAGCTGATAATATGGCAATTCATTTTGTTTATATGATTTCAAGAACTATGCAATTGTGGTATGAAGTTCAACACGGGAAAGGTTCGCTATGTGATTGCAACGAGGATGTCGTAGATTGCGTTCTTCCTAACACAATGCTTTTTACTCTGTAGCATTACTCTACGTAGTACTCGACCTTAGTTTTCTCTGTATGATTCACGTTCAAAATTTACATAAAGCATTCGGACAAAAGCATGTTTTACGTGGCGTTAATCTCACAATTCATGATGGTGAAACGCTCTGTATTATTGGTAAATCCGGCTGTGGGAAATCAGTTATGTTCAAGCACATCGTCGGCATTCTTACGCCTGATCAAGGGCGTATTTTGGTCGATGACCGCGAAGTAGCTCGCATGAAACAAAGAGAGCTCTTTGATTTGCGTTTGCGTATCGGATATGTCTTTCAGGGTGCGGCACTTTTTGATTCCATGACTGTGTGGGAAAATGTTATCCTTGGTCTCTACGAGCATGGTGAACGTGACATGACACGCCTCGATGCAGAAGCACGGCGGACCCTCTCAGCGGTTGGTCTACTGCCCGATATGCACGAATCAGATCGCTCGCTTTTTGAAAAAGAATATGCCATTCTGCGCAATAAAAAACCTTCCGATCTGTCCGGTGGAATGCGCAAGCGCGTGGGTGTTGCACGGGCACTTGTTGGTGAGCCACAATATATTTTTTATGATGAACCCACTACCGGACTTGATCCCGTAACATCCGAGCAAATTGATAATCTCATCATGGAACTTGCACAAAAAATCAAGGCAACATCCGTGGTTATCACCCATGATATGTTTTCGGTGTATAAAGTTGCCAATCGCGTGGTAATGCTTGAGCAGGGAAAAGTACACTTCGAAGGCAGTGTGGAAGAACTTCGCTCCACCACCGATCCTACAGTACGTGAATTTATTGAGCGGTACGAGTAACTACTCGATACAAAACTACTCATGTGAATCACTTAAAAAAACAAAGCCGCTTGATAAGGTTATCCTTTCAAGCGGCCCGCCTCGTATACGCGTAGCAGTGTGTGCAAACGACTACGCACGAGTAGCTCCCCTGAGTTTTCTATGATCTTTTTTATGATTCCGCAGCAAGCGGAGTACAAAACTGTCCTGTAATTTAGGCATGTCGGTGTACAACATGCGTAGAAAAACAACGGCTCGGATGAACAAGCAAAAAGTACCATGGCTAAATGGTAAAGTATCTGTACTAAAATACAAATTATCTCCTACCATGATACTTTTTGATGCTTTTTCTTCTTCGTAAAGTCTATTATACTGTCCTTTATGAGACATATATGAGAGTGCAGAGCTGGCATCTAGACTATCTCCTCAAAACTGCACTCTCACACAAAGTATAATACAGCCTTTTATCGTCCGGGATTATCATTTTGAGGACGCGGGAATGACCGTACAATGCGATCACCTGTTTGATCGTTCGGCAAACTGTTCAAACGGTTGAAGCGACGCACATCAACCCACCGACGACCTTCACCAAAGAGCGAATACTTGCGCTCGTACAACAACCTATCTACGGCATTGGTAGCAGTAAAATTTGTTGTTGTATAGGGTGCAACACCAGCAGCTCGACGAACAAGATTGAGATCGGCGCGCGCTAAATCTGTTTGATTGGTACCGATATATGCTTCTGCACGCAGAAGAAGAAGCTCTTCGTTGCGAATAATTGGTGCGGCATCAGTTTGCGATTTATAGAGAGTAACAAATCTTGAGCCTGTATAACCACCAAGGGTATAAGTACGCACACCAAAAGCAGACATATCATTGAGAACACGACGGTCAACCAATGAATCGGGATTGTCACGAACGAAATCACGTTGCACCCAAAAACGAATAACCCCAGCTGTAGGTAACTCATAAATTGGATTCACGAAATCACCGGGTCCTGTACCAAAAGGCATATATACACCCAATGCCATTGATGCGGTATCTGCACGAAGGAATGAACCTCCAAGTGCCGTCAAAATACCCTGATTATCGCCTTGATACGATGCTACACGTGCCCGTAATGCGCGATTGAATCGTGCAAATGTTGTTGGCGTATTAAAACCACTAAAGCCGCTCGATAGCACAAAGCCATTGTTAGGATTAGCCGGATCCAAGAATGTTACACCTGCTTGGCTGAGGGCTGTATTACCCAAGTCAAGACGGCGTGCGATTTCTGTGAGGGTTTCTGCCGGGGTTGAAAAAGGCTGATTGATATCATCCGAAAGAACAAGTTTTACTCCGCTCTCAAAATAGACATCATACAGTACCATCAACTGATACGCATATATAGTCTGAGCAAATCCTTCCAAGCGTGCTCTATCGGCACCGGACAATCCAGCCGCTCGATCAAGAATATTCTGTGCATTGCGGATTGTTCGATAACGCGACTGCCAGATATTGCCAACAAATGGTCCAGCCGGATCAAAACCACCGGCAATATACTCCGTCAGCCAACGCGGGTCGGAAGCATCAAGAGAATATCCCTCACGCCCTTGCGACGACACACCGTAGATATAGAAGTTATATGCATTGCGCATTGAACCTTCCGTACCAGTAATTAATGATTGAATAGAGGCACTCTCTGCCGCCGGAGCATTAGGATCAGAAAAAACAGTACTCTGGCAGGCGGTCAAAGCAATGATGCCACACATCGCTATTGCAGAGACAATAACACGCTGTAGAGCAGGAATAAAGATCTGCTTCATAGAATATTGCAAGAAAGAAAATGATTGCATAATAGTATCCTCCTTGATTTAAAATCCAAGAGCGATGTTGAAAAACACCGATCGTGTGCTAGGAAAAGGAGTTACTTCGATATTACCACCAACCGCAATATTGCCAAAGTTGGATACTTCAGGATCATAGCCCGAGTACTTCGTGAAAAGCAAAACATTACGTGCCGTTAAGCCGATACGCAAATGCGTGATAGCATCTCCAAAGACAGAATACACCACATCACGATTAAAATTGTAACTCAAATTCAATTCGCGCAAGCGTAATGCCGTTGCATCTTCAACCCATGGTGTCTGTGGATTACCGGCAAAAGCACCTCGACCACGGCGCATATCGCCACGCATCGCCCATGCTGAAGGTCCATCAACTGTTACACCGCCAAGATCTGACAAAAATCGACTCAAATTTACCGTGTTGCCACCTTGTGCCCAATCCCACAAGAAATAGAAACTCACGTCTTTATAGCGCACCGTATTTGACCATCCCAAGGTGAAATTTGGAATTGCATTACCTACCACGGTGCCATTGAAACTACCCGCCGTTAGACTTTGTGAACCGACAATCGAGGTAGGCGAAAATCCCTCCTGAATACGATATGCACCCAGTGCTGCACCAAAGCCCCCGGTAAAGTATGGTGATACCCCCAATTGAGTAATGTTTTGACGTGTAGTGAAGAAATTCAAACGAGCATTCCAATCGAAATCATCAGTACGAATTGGGTTAATGTTCAACGCCAATTCAATTCCATTCGATGACATCGTGCCGGCATTTTCAAATTGATTTGCAAAGCCTGATGCACGCGGCAACTCATTCAGTAACACCAAATCGCTGATTGTACGGGTGTAATACGTAAATTCGACCGAAAGCAGACTGTTAGGCAAGGTGAAATCTACACCAAACTCCAATTCAGCATTGCGCTCGGGACGTAAATTCGGATTACCACGTTGCGTTGGTGGAATCAAGCCGACACCGACACCGGAAATATTGTTTTGCACCAAACCACCATATTTTGCAAGCGGCACAGGTTGATTGCCTGATTGACCATATGATGCACGAACTTTAAATTCTTCAAAAGTACCTTTCAAGCTTTGCCAAAAGTCAAATTGCGACAAGCGAACAGAACCTGCCACTTTTGGAAACCAAAAGAACTGAGAAGGGTTACCGAAAGCCGATGATTGATCGCCGCGGATACTTGCAGTAAAGAAGAATTTGCTGTCAATATCGATTTCTTCTTGTAAGAAGACCCCACGATCATAACGGGGAGTAATAAATTGGTTGATATTGACAACAGCTGCACCATTGAGATTATCCGTTACTGTTGCGTAGCCCTGTCCACGTGAAAGAACAGCATCAACACGGCGATTTTCGAATTGCAGACCACCGGTTGTTTTGAAAGATAATCCTTCGCTTGCATTGAATGTATGAATGAGATTCCAAAACACATTGGAGAAAACACTAATAGCACGATTGTCAACAACCTGACCCGAGTTAGGATTAGCACGCTCATGCTGTGTACCAATCGGCGAGGTAATGAGATTCTTTTGATTGAAGAAGTCAAAACCGCCACTGGCAATCATGCGCAGTTCCTGTGTTTCGGAAGTGATAATTTTCCAGTCAATTTTTGCTGAAAGAATTGCACGGTTAACTTGCTCGGTGTTGCGCATACGGTCGATGATTTCGAGCGGATTTGCTCCGTTAAAAGGATGGCTCGGATAAGAACCATCCGCACGTTGACGAATATCAACAAAGGTAGGCAAGAACATTAAGGCATACGGAATCGAGACTGAATTGCCGTTAGAGTTACCGGTAAATGCACGATTAGAAACCGAGTTAGAAAGTGATACACCAATATCAGCATTAAGATTGTCGGTAATAACTTGGCTTACGTTAATGCGTGCATTATAACGACTGAACCCTGTATTACGCATGATACCGTCTTCAGTGCGTGCCATGCCGCCAATGTAAAACTGCGTGCGCTCGTTACCACCACGTACTCCTATACTCGTTTCGGAAATCAATCCTTTTTGACCATAGAGCAAGTCTTCATAGTCGATAAATGGATTCTGTGCGAGTAAACTTGCAGTGCTATAATTTACCCCATCGATATTGATGTTAGCACCAAATTGTGCCACCGCTTCTTGGCTGTTTTGATATTGATACATTCCGGCTTTACGCAAAATGGAGTTATAGCCGATTTGCTGCGAAACATCAACGGTGGTTTTACCCGCCGAGCCTCTTTTAGTAGTGATGATAATCACCCCGGCTGCCGCTTTTGATCCGTAAATTGCCGCCGCAGAACCACCTTTAAGAACTTGAACATCTTCAATATCCGCGGGATTCAAATCTGCCAAGCGATTTGAGGGCTGTCCTTGCGGACGTGTCGAACCAACACCTGTCGCCTCAGTAATAGCATCCAAACCGCCCTGAATAGCATCATTCGACATAACGACACCATCAATGATATACAAAGGTTGTCCATCACCAACAATCGTTGTTGTACCACGTAAGTTCACACTCATACCGCCGCCGGGTGCACCAGTATTTTGTCGAATCGTAATACCGGCAAATTTTCCTGCAAACGCCTGATCAACTGTTTGCGCAGGAGCAGGGATCAACTCTTTGGCTGAAATTGTACCGACCGAATTTGGAGAATTAACGCGCTTTACACCTGATGCCAAACCTGTTACAACTACTTCGGATGTTTTTAAAACATCCTCTTCAATAGCAATAACCAGATTGTCTATACTAGCATTGACAATCACCTCTTTACTTTTGTAGCCAATAAAACTGACTACCAATTTTGCAGAACTTGCCTTGACAATAGGCAGACGAAACTCTCCTTGCGCATTAGAATTGGCACCTGTTTTTGAACCGACCACCAAGACTCTGGCGCCGGGGATGCGTTGCTTATCTTTTGCATCTTGAATGATGCCGGAGATTCGCAATTCTTGCGCATGAGCCATGATACTTGCCCCAAGAAGCAGTACACATAGCGCAAACGTAAATCGTTGCTTCATATAGTAACCCTTAAAGTGATGTGATACAAAAAGTGCTCGATAGGGTAAAGATTGATAGCAATTACCAATAGAGCAGTGAACAATCCGTGATGTCAATTGGTGAGGATATCGTGTACAGTATATCCAGTAAGTTTCTTGATAAAAAGATGTATTGTTAACGATGATTTCTGTATAATATTGCTAACGACGGTTTCGGTGTGTACTACACTCTCTACTACTTTCTGTGAGCGCTCATGTTTCGGTGAAGATTTGTCCTGCACATTGGTTAGTCATGCACAAGACAAATAAATGTTATTAACGGTACAAGCAAACAAGCATTTTTTTTTGAATTCCACAAGACATGAATTGAGTAGTCATTTTTTTTTCGGTATGTTTATGTGATTGATTTTCTGCGTATGTACCACAAAACATATACTGCCATTATTCTCAATCGATTATTCGTCTGCCCCCTTTCTTTTGCCTTCGTTTTCACAACACTACTATGAAACGCTCCTCTCTCTTTATTATTCTCACATTTGTCTGTGTTGCAGTATTAGCATTAACGCGATGGTATGTCGATGGCAAACAGCTATGGACAAAACAAGAGATGGTCGTCGAAATCATTGAAAAGGACGACATCTTTGGCACCGAAGTACGTAAGAATACTATCGTACCCGGTTTTTGGCTTGGTCTTGATATTGCGGGAACAACCAGTATCATTGCTATATTGGCAATCGTTGTTACGCTACGTGCCAATCGTAAAAGGTGAGTGCAGCTCTCTCTGATGTTTTGCTTATTTTCTTTGTATTCTTTTTTGTCATACTTTTCTCACAGATGACTTATGAAATTCCATATTGATTTTCGTCGCACATACGCCTGTTCACGACTGCTTACATCAAAGATCGTCGTTGCTCTCGTATTCCTTGTTCTGCCTACCATCGTAATGGCATCGGGCTTTGGTTTTGGTATTAATGCCAATCGTACGGTTCAACTCAATAACAAGGTCGGTGAAAATAGTATCAATTTTAAAAGCGAAGTACCTCTTGAACGGATTCTCGGCAAAGCTACCGACATATCGGGATCATTTACCATCAATCCTGATAATCTTCAAACAGCACAGGGTGAAATTATCGTTGCAGTGTCTTCGATGAAAACCGGCATTAAAAAACGCGATGACCACTTATATGCACCCGACTGGCTGGATGCCGCAAAGTATCCGGTCATCACCTTCAAATTCAGTTCGCTGGTCAATGTAAAGGTCTCATCGGCAGACGTGCAAGCAGGGCGCGGAGTAGCAACGGCTGAAGCATTCGGAAATTTCACAATGCATGGTGTCACAAAACAGATCACAATTCCTATCACTATTACCTATGTCAAAGAATCAACAAAGACACGCGAAAAAGCACCCGGTGATTTTGTTCTCGTACAAGCAAATTTCAGTGTTGCTTTGAAAGATTTTAATGTTGCGGGTACGAAAGGGCAAATCGGAAGTAAAGTCGGTGAAAAAATCGATCTCGAAGCGAACCTCTATGGTGCATCAAAATAACTCCTCAAGACAACAACTCCTCAAGACACAACCAACAGTATCATCATGGCAGAAGAATCACACATGCTCCCCGATAGAACACTTCCAGCAGTTGCAGAACAAATCCAAGACCGACGTGATTTCCTTCGCAAAGCCGCACAGATGCTTGGTGTTGCCGTAGCAAGTGGAACGGCAATCACCGTCTTATCGGCTTGCGAAACTGATATTGTCAAAAGTCAAGGCGGCGAGCAAGTCTTCAATATTACCACCGTTCCCGTCCTGACTCTTATTGGTGGAGCAGCACTACAAGTTTTTGATAATTTCAATGGTGGGCGCGAGGTCATTATCATTCGCACGAGTACAACGGCATTTGCTGTGTACACAGCAGTATGCACACATCAGCAGTGCTTGGTAAATAATCGCCTCCAAAATGGTAATATTTATTGTGCTTGCCATGCATCTGCTTTTTCTGTAACTGATGGTCGCCCACTCAGTGGTCCGGCAACAGCATCGCTCCGCAAGTACGAAACACGCTTTGATTCTGCGACGAACCAACTAACGATTATCTTTTAATCCCTTCTCCGCAGTATCATGTTGCATACCCAAGAATCATCTCCGCATCATCATATTGACACACCACCTGTTTTTCAGAGTTGGCGCGGATGGTATTGGTTGTCAGTACTATGCTTGCTGGCAAATATCGCCATATGTGCTACGGTCACAATCATATTCAATCTCAAACGATAAGACGATAAATAGACGATAAATAGATACTACCTCAAGAGAACACAAATATTTTGGGGAAATACTTGATAAAGGAAGCATACTATGCACAGCATTGATTGGATCGTTCTCTCGTGCACACTATCTGTCATTGTTCTCTATGGCGTGTGGAAGGGTCGTCAATCTGCCCGTAATATTGAGGGTTATGTTTTGGGCAATCGTGAATTACCATGGTATAATGTCGCTTTGTCGGTCATGGCAACACAAGCAAGTGCTATCACCTTCTTATCAGTACCCGGTCAGGCATACACTGATGGAATGCGCTTTGTTCAGTTTTATTTTGGTTTGCCGCTTGCTATGATTGTTCTTTGCGTGACTGCAATTCCTTTATATAGCAAACTCAATGTGTACACCGCCTATGAGTACCTTGAATCGCGCTTTGATGTACGCACACGTGTTCTTACTTCAGCCTTATTTTTGATTCAACGCGGTCTTGCCGCCGGCTTGACAATTTATGCCCCTTCGCTGATTCTATCGCTCATTATGGGGTGGGATATTCGCCTTACGATTGTGATTACCGGTGTGCTTGCCATGCTCTATACGGTTACCGGTGGCGCAAAAGCCGTCAGCTATACCCAGTCATATCAACTTGTCATTATTCTCTGTAGCATGGCATTAGCTTTTTGGGTCGTCATGTCTCTGTTACCCAAGAATGTTTCTTTTGGCACAGCTCTTTCGATTGCCGGAAGTTTGGGTAAAATGAACGCTATCAATTTGCATTTCGATATCAATGATCGTTACAACATTTGGTCAGGCATTATCGGAGGATTTTTTCTTCAACTTTCCTATTTCGGTACAGATCAATCGCAAGTGCAACGATATTTGTCGGGACAGTCAATTACCCAAAGTCGCATTGGTCTCTTGGTAAATGGCATGGTCAAGATTCCCATGCAATTTGCAATTCTTCTCTTAGGAATTATGGTATTCGTCGCCTATCAATTCATTACTCCACCGCTCTTCTTCAATCGTGCTGAAATTACCAAGCTCCAAAACAGTCCTTATACACAAGAATATCAAACAATTGAACGTAACTACCAAGCTGTCGCGCAGCAACGTACACAATATGCTCAGGCATTAGCAACAGCTCTTGCTACACAGGATCAACAAACAACGCAGTCTGCCCAAACACAGTTGCAACAGTCGCATGCACAGATTCTTGGTTTACGCGGTCAGGCAACAACACTCATGCGTACCAATGATCGTACTGCTAACACCAATGACACGAATTACATTTTTCTTTCGTTTGTCTTGGCATATTTGCCGGTAGGATTGGTTGGGTTAGTCATTGCTGCTATTATCTCTGCTTCAATGTCATCAATTTCTTCCGAAGTTAATGCTCTTGCCTCAACTTCACTGGTTGATGTTTACAAGCGTTTGCTCAAACCAAATGCAAGCGACGAGCACTATGTTCAAGCCTCCAGAATTATTGCGGGTGTTTGGGCAGGCATGATTATCCTTTTTGCCCAATTTCTTGGTTCGCTCGGCTCCTTAGTTGAAGCAGTGAATGTGTTGGGTTCCCTATTTTATGGAACAATTCTCGGTATTTTTCTGACGGCATTTTATGTCAAGCGAGTCAATGCCCGTCAAGTTTTTATTGCAGCACTCTGTGCTGAAGCTCTTGTACTCTACTGTTATGCACAGCTCACTATTTCATTTTTGTGGTTCAATTTGATCGGTTGTGCAGCAGTTGTCGGCGGCAGTACACTACTGTCATTTCTTCAAAAGAAGCATCGAGACCTTACCCCCTCCACTACCGACCGAGAAGCATAAGTAAACTTTTATTGAATGTCGATGCTTTCTTCTCAAGGACGGAGAAAAACTCCTTGTCGAATGCTTCAACTGTCACAATTGCTTTCTTAATAATTTTTTTTCCCTCGGCTGTCAATGCAACCGTCTTTGCCCTTGTGTCTGTTTGGTGTTCTTGCCGCTGTACAAGACCCCGATGTTGCAGAGTACGCAAAACAGTTGAAGTCGTCATAGGGTCAATATTTGTGTGATTGGAAAGCGCGATTTGCGTTACTTCTTCTTGATGCAAAACCATCCAATAAATACTTGCCATGAGAACAAATTGCGAATGTGTCAGATTATATTGCTCTAGTGCTTTTTTAATCTCACGTTGCCACAAATTTGTTACCTGCCACAACAAAAAACCCGAACTATCTTCAGGTTTTTCTACGCTAAATACTTGGTCTGATGATTTCATAGCATTGCATTCCCAAGGCGATAAGAGTAAAATCATGTTCATTGATTTCAAAGAAACCAAAACGAAATGGAAATCCCCAAGATTTTTTGTTGGGAATACATTGAAGATGCTCAATCAAGGGTATAATAGAACATTCAACACACTCTAAAAAATCAACATTGCGCCGAAAAGGTTGGAATTGCTCCGATATAGCAACTCGATAGATGGCATCATCTTTTATTCGTCCAATCGCTGTAAACGCTTGGCATTTCTCTTTGCCGTGCATGGTGATCGCAGGGGAATAGACGACCACATAATCACCTTGTTTCATGCGACGCAAGGGAGCTTGTTTTCCATGACACACTTGTGTAAAACCACCCGCGACACCGCGCAAAGTGTGCTCTTGAGAAATCACAGCTATCCAGTATCGTTGTGTACTCATAACATTTTCGCATGGGCTATCTGATTAGCAATATCTTGCGGCAAATGATCAACAATATCTTTCGCCACTAATTTTACCCATAGCTTTGAGAGTAAGCCGCGCACCGTCATAGTAATAGTAATCTTCAAACCTTGTGCTGTTTCTTCATACAGGTGTTCGCCATACATAGTCGCAAAAGGAAATGTTGTCAAGTCAATGAACTTTTTGAAGGTTTCAATTTCAATCAACTTGATTTTTACCGTTGGTCCTCCTTTAGGTTTCAACATGAAATATTGACCGACAGCGAAGCCACCCAAAAGCTTGGAGTATTCAACAGTATCATCCCAGTTTTTCCAATTATCGATGTCGGTAGTGAGCTTCCAGAGTTGCTCCTTGGTAACTTCGTTCGTTACGATAGAATACGATCCCGTCCACATATCCTTGCTCTTATTTATTTGACAAAAAAAATTATTTGTACAAATATAATAAGTACACTTATAATAATAAAAAAATTAAAGTTTAAAACAAGATCGTCAAACCGGCAGTAGGAATAATTGGAAACAATGAGATTGTTTCTACTCTTCCTGAACCATCACTGTTATAGCGATAGGAAAACTGATACACATTATCTCGATTGAGCAGGTTGCTGATATCGACAAAGACACTTGCTTGCAAGCCGAACATTGTAAACCCTTTATCGGCACGAAGATCAACACGCTGGTAGTAGGGGAAATACTCACTATTGCGCGTGCCGGCTACCCAACGAGAGGTTTGTGTATTCCAGACTTGGGGTGTGAAAGCAAAGCCGGCACCGTACACATAGCGAATACTGAGCAACCATGCTTTTCCCGCATCGATATTGAGAATTGCTGAAAACGAATGGCGTTGGTCGGTAGTACGTGGGAAATAACCAATATTATCGTTCAGTATGTCTTCTTTGGCAACTAAATAACCATAACTTGCCCAGCCACTCCATCGCCCAACAGCAAAGACAGCAAACAGGTCAAAGCCAGTAGCATAGCCTACGGCATCATTTCTTCGCGAATAAACCATTCCTTGATTTGATATAATGGGGTTGCCGAATGTTCGTTGCGATGAAATAAGATCGGTATAGTCCTTGTAATATCCTTCGAGTTTTAAGGTGAGATGATTATTCTCTTCAAAACCAAAACGGTGTTCTATACCTGCGACATAATGAATTGCTCTTTGCGCCTTGGTATTGCTATCAGCGCGAAATGATAATCGCAATTGTTGATATAACGGTGACTGATAATAATGCCCAAATGCCGCCCGGACGGTTGTTCCATCGGTAAATTTATATGTAGCAGAAAAACGTGGGGAGAACATACTTTGTTGGTTGATATCGAAGTGGTCAAAGCGTCCACCGATATTCATAAAAAATTGATTATCAAACGAAAACACATTTTCTATATAACCGGCTAACTTGTAGGATGACACATTGATAAACTGTGCCGAACTACTATTGTCATTCCACAAAGTTCGTGTTGTGTCGGGTGAACGATCGATAGTATTAAAGTTCCGATATTTGATTGAATCAATGCGATTTTGTTGGAAATTCAGATGTTGATAACTTATCCCACCACGTACTTCATAGATATCATTGATTTGGGTTGTAAGTGATGATTTGACCTCGATGGTGTTAATCGTAAGCTGATTACTCGCAAAACGATTCCGCTCATAGTCACGCCAAAAGATCTGATTTGGATTTTGTACCCCTCGTACATTAAGCACATTCCCATCGCGACGAGAGCCGTTTTCATCGTCGCGTTGATCATACAAAGCTATCTCGTTCTTC
>DHLT01000321.1:12788-23697 GCA_002405405.1 Ignavibacteria bacterium UBA4661
ACAAAGCTATCTCGTTCTTCCAAATACTATGCGCCGACAAAATGAATGTATGCTGTAGATTAAGCATGGTGTTATTGTAGCCGGAATTCACGTTTTCAAGTTCAAAATTCTTTTGCGTTCCGGCAATCGGAATAAGAACACCGCCGATAGGACGAACATTACCCGTAACATTATTGAAGACAGTTGTATCATTGCTTGGTCCTACACTAAATGTATCGCCGGATCGCAAGAACTGAAAGAAGAGTTTATGCTCTGTGGAGGGTGTGTAACTTACTGTTCCTTGAATGTCATAAAACGACGGTTTGATTTGTTGATCAGGCGCAACTAATCCCACCAAATACTGTAAAAAGCTTTGTCGTGCACCGATAATAAATGACGCTTTGTCACCGATAGGACCCTCAACTAAAGCATCAACATTTGCCAAACTGATACCAGCCGATCCACCAACCCTATCCCTGCGCCCTTCACGGTACCGCATGTTGATAGCGGAACTCATCCGATCACCATACTCAGCCGAAAAACCACCGGTCATGATGTCGATTTTTTGAATCAAGTCAATATTGAAAACACCTACGCTGGCTTGCGGTGCATACTTGATATGATATGGCTCGAATACTTGCGTGCCATTAATCAAAACCAAGTTCTCGTCTTGATTGCCGCCACGAACATTAAACTTTGCCGAGAATTCATTATTTGAGGTAATACCGGGCATGCTTTGCACCGCCCGAAATGCTTCTTTCATCATACCACTACTACGCTGTACCGCCTCGCTCGATAATGAGGACGTACCGATAAGATCTGTTTCGCTCAGTGCATTGTTTTGCCGCGAAAAAACTGATACTTCTTGGAGTAGGTAGTTTAACGACTGCAAGCGCAAATTCACATTACGCATATCAGCTTGTATGCGTAGCACGCGCGTAATACTTTGATATCCTACATAACTCACTTGAACTTTTTGTTCGCCAGCCGCCACCATAAAACTGAAGCGTCCTTGATCATCGGCATTGACGACTATTTTTTGTGGGAGCAAGGTAATTCTTGCTAATGCCAACGGTGTATTATTAGTGTTATCAACAATCATACCGCTGATAGTGTACAACGGTTTCGATGGCTGTGCAAGCACGACAGAAGAAGTTTGTAGTATGCCAAACACAAGAAAAACAATGGTACAAAATCGAAGCTGGTCTAGTGAATTCATAATGATACTGATAATGAACAAAAGGTTTATGTACTGCGATTTGTGGATGGGAATAATTTCCTACATTTGTGTCAATGTCGTGATGGTAAACCAAATTCACACGCAAAGTGTCATATACGGCAGACAGAACCTAACTGTTTCATCGCAATAGAACAAAGCTCACCATTCGATGCCCACGATCATTGTTGTTACCGTATATGTATATTCGTCCGCTTTGCTTCTATCACTTGCCAAACTTGGTCTTATTCCCATGGATACGACTGAGTATTGTGGTTGCAGGATTATGGATAGGCATGGGAAATCTCTATGCAGAAACGACTAACACAATACCGTTGATAACACTATCCAATATGTCCGCTCAACGAGCATACAGCTTTACTCCCTTTCCGGGATTTCACCTTAATAACTTCGAGTGGCGGTATGCAGTAGGTGATAGCATCAATTGGTCACTTCCAACCTATAATGATAGTCATTGGAAAATGATAAAAAATCCTGTGTGGGATAACAAAGAAAGCATACCGGAAGAATTGCGCTATGGTATCGTATGGTATCGACTACATATACGCTCTGATTCTTCGCTAATTCAAAAGGTCTTGTGTTACACATTCAATACAGTAGGGGCATACACACTCTTTATCAATGGGAAAAAAATCTTAGAGAATGGCATAGTATCACCTGATGCAGAGCATGAGTATATCCCGGGCGATGGACGCTTTGAATTTCGGTATAACACCTTCACCTTTAGCGAAGCAACCACACAAGTCATTACCGTACGGTATTCGATCAATACATTATGGAAGAATAATTTTGCCAATCGATTCGGCAGGCATTCCCCTTTGGGGTTGCGGCTTGCAGCAGTGGAGCGTCATGATATCGAAGCATATAACAAAGAAGTGCGTGTTTTTATCGTGTATTGTGGGTTTGCAATTGCTTTTTTGTTCCTTTTAGTTCCTTTGCAGGCGGCATTTTTCTTGGCACGGCAAAACAACCGTGCGCACATTATTGCAATCACGGCATGTGTATATTTTGCTGTACGACTTTGTGCATACCATTTGTATTACCTTTCCTATGGGCAATCCTTCGATGTCATGCTCTTAGCAGGACGACTCAATGCTATTCTTATCTATCAAGCCCCTGCCGTATTAATGATATTTGTCGTAGAGTATTTTCGAGGAAGTATACCGAAGATTGATGCACAGAGAAAAACGGTGTACATAATAGCTGGCATGTTTATGCTGACAAATGTAATCATGGAAATAGGGTATATTCCCGAAACGCCAATATTGAGAGTTTTATTTTGGCTCGTCGGCAGTATACTGATTGGCACGCTGTGCATAATGGCACTCAGACAGAACTTTCACCATTCTGTATACTTTGCAACAGGTGTTTTAGTAGCAATAGTTTTGGGATTAGTCTCCTTAGTGTTTAATGCGCAAAATTTTTATTTTGTTGCAATAGGCTTGACAACATTTACAGCTCTGATGTTCTGCGGGCATTCGTTTCTACCACTTATGCTGACGATTTCTATCGTCAAAAAAATTATTCAACAAAACATCACACTACAAGAGTATAGTGGAAACTTGGAAAAGAAAGTCCATGAAAGGACATTGGAATTACAAAAAACCAACCAAGTCCTTGATGCGGCAAACGAAGAAATTGAACGGCAATTATCTATCCTAACAGAGCAAGCTCGCGACATCGAAGTTGTCAATAGCGCACTCATGGAGTCGAATGCATACTTGGATGAGCGGGCGGAAATCATTGCCCGGCAAAACGATCAGCTTAACACTCTTAACAAAGAGAAAGATGCATTCCTCAGTATTGTTGCTCATGACTTGAAAAATCCACTAACAAGCATTATGCTCTCTGCTGAAGTACTCAAAAATCAAGCATCAACCTTAGTCATGGACAGGGTACAAAGGATGTCTGAGCGTATCTACACAGCATCAGTCCGAATGCACGCGATTATCGATGAATTACTTGACATCAATGTGTTACAGTCAGGTTCTGCAACGCTAACTCTCGAATACTTCAATCCGCTTCCGGCACTCACAGAACTCTTGGAAGTCTTTTACGAAAGTGCCAAACGAAAAGATATTCAACTGCATTTTTTTATCGAGCATAATGTCATGCTTTATGCTGATCAACAACGCTTTCTTCGTATTTGCGAAAACCTTCTCTCCAATGCTATAAAGTACTCGCCCAAAGATCGAGTCATTTGGTTTCGTGTGTATTATCAAGATGGCATGACATACATTTCCGTACAAGATCAAGGGCAAGGTTTAACAGAAAGCGATATGAACAAAATTTTTGCACGCTTTAGTCGATTATCTGCACAGCCCACAGCAGGAGAACATTCTTCCGGTTTAGGGTTATCGATTGTGAAACAAATGGTCGAGGTTATGGGTGGTACCGTATGGGCAGAAAGTCCGGGCAAAAACCAAGGTGCGACGTTCATTGTACGGTTGCCGAGCGAACCACCAATATAACAAGAACAGGAATGTTCAATCTTGAAACACAGCAATGAACACGAATGATACCGCCGCTGCTCTACAACAAGAAATTGTGTTTCATCCTCAAATGCTGTAAGTTAGCACCGCTGTACACCTTTTTACATGCTGCCTGCTACTACATGATTCGCTCAACTTGCACAATTATTGTTCTTATTGCCTATGTTTTGGGCTCGCACAGTATTATCAGTGCGGGAATGAACTACTTGTGCAACTACCGCTACTTCGCAGAGCACTGTATCAATAAAAATAAACCCGAACTTGAATGCGATGGTAAATGTGGTTTGATGGAAGAGATGAACGAACAAGATGATTCTCAAAACACAGAAACCGATGTCCTGCATCACATTGTTAATCTTCCAGCACTCAAAATCGTTGAACATATCCACAGCGAAGAACATATACTTCCTTTACCAAATGAAGGTGTTTTCGTCATAACATCAATCCCCTCCACCCGCCTGCAGAAAGGCTTTTCTCGGCTACCTCTTAATCCTCCGCGAGCATAACCCTACACCTTATGTTGATAATAAGGGTGTAGATACTACGGCTCAATATTGAACCGTAGTACACCACTTACTGCAAAGCCAAGCCATGTCTGTGAGCTTTGGTATTAGTGCAGATCATACTAATAATGTATGATCTCTCCTCCATGCTATTCTCGCATTAGGATTGGTATTCTTTCCTCATCCTATCCACGATTGTTATTCTTTATTTCTTTCTATCTCATGAAATCTTTTCTTCTTCGTGTGATGCCATGCATTGCACTTATTCTCGCATTTCCATCTCTTGATGCTTTGTCATCCAGTATGTCAATTTTTCCTACACTTGTTGAAACCCGTTCAACAGCTCTCGCCGGCAATATTCTTGTTGTTGATGCTTTTACACGCGAAGCACTGCCAGGAGCACGTTTACAAGTTCGAGGAAAGTCGATTGGTACTGTTGCAAATGCAAAAGGCGAACTCTTGCTCTCCACTCAAATTTCCGACAGCGATACCATCGTAGTTACGTATATGGGCTATCGTCCATTCACAGTCTTAGCAGGGAATCTTACTTCACGCATTGAGCTTACACCTGCTGTATTGACTTCGCAACAAGTTGCCGTAACAGCAAGCCGCCAACAACAGTTGCGATCTGAAATGCCGACAGCTATTTCGGTCATATCAAAACAACTCATTGAAGAAACAAAGCCAACCATGATGTATGAAATCATGAATAAGGTTTCAGGAGTAAATATGTCGAATCTGGGCAATGAGCAACATTCAATGACCATTCGCTCACCAATGACAACGCGTGCATTGTTTCTTTATCTCGAAGATGGTATTCCCATTCGCACCATTGGTGTTTTTAATCACAATGCTATGATGGAAATCAACATGAATGCTCTTCGCAATGTCGAAGTCATCAAGGGTCCCGGGTCGGCAATGTATGGCGCGAATGCTATTTCCGGTGCGGTCAATTTCCTAACGCAACGTGCAAGCGCCGTACCGGTACTAGAACTTGGTGTACAGGGTGATTCTTATGGCTATATGCGGGGCAACTGGCAGGCGGGAAACACTTTCAATATAGGACAAGGTCTTGGTTTGTACACGAGCGGCTACTATGCACAACAAAAAAACAGTTGGCGCGATTATAACTCTATGGAGAAACTTTCTGCAAGTATGCGAGCAGACTATCGCATCGGTTCAGCAACAACACTTGAAGCAACCTACTCTGTGAATAATCTTCGTACAGATATGCCGGGTGGAATCGACAGTGCAATGTTTTTCTCAAAAAATTATCCGAGTAATAATACCATTGCATACCGCGACAATCGAGCCCAGCGCGGACGTGTTACACTCGATCATACCATAGATGATGCACAAAACATTCGAGTCTCACTCTTTTATCGCAACAATCAATTACTCATGCTCCCGAGCTTTCGCCTGACGAATGACCGGACTAATCCCAGAGGTGCATTTGGTGAGCGAAGCGATACACGCTTTACCTCCATTGGTATGGATGCTCAGTATCGCGTAACCACTCGTCTTTTTGATATGCCGTTGAATGTTGTTACTGGTTTGTATTACGATAACAGTCCACATACCGTTCGTACGAACTTTGTGTCAGTTACTCGCGAACAACGGGGTGTTTCGACCTTTTACACTTCTGCGACCATTCGAGATTCTTTGCTGACAAGCTATGATGTCGGTTTATCGAATATCGCCGGCTATATGCAAGCAGAACTGCAGATTAGACCACAAATGAAATTCATTGCCGGAGTGCGTTACGATCGTTTGGTTTATGGTTTCGACAATAATTTGCCTCCGAGTGCATTTACCGGATCACCGGATCAAACCACATCATACAACAATATTGCACCACGCTTAGGACTCATTTATAATACTGATCAGAATACCGGCATATATGCTAATTACAGCATTGGTTTTTTACCACCGGAACTCAGCGAACTTTTCCGTGGTGTTCGTACACCCAATCTTACCCAAGCTGATTTTACGAATTACGAGATCGGCGGCTGGTGGTCATTCTTTGGTGGTCAGGCATATCTTGACATGAGTGGTTACTGGATGGATGGGCGCAATGAGGTAATCTCCGTACAAACAGACCTGAATGTTTTTGAAAATCGGAATGCCGGTGCAACACGACATTATGGAATTGAATTTCAAATTGGAGGAACAATCACTGATGAACTTCAGCTTCGCATCAGCGGTACATGGTCGCGGCATATTTTCAGGACGCATCGTGAGCGTATAGGCGGCGTAGAGCGTGTTTTTGATAATAATGATATGCCTCAAGCACCAAACTGGATTACCTATTCCGAACTGCAATATAAACCATCATGGTTACAAGGATTTCGGATCAGTGCAGAATTGCAAACACAAGGCACTTATTTCCAAGATACACAGAATAGCACACAGTATAATGGACACACTATTATGCATCTGCGAGCCGGTTATCGCCTGCATGGAGTAGATATTTTTGTCAATGCCATGAATATCTTTAACACCCTTTATGCTGAAACATCATCACGCAGTGCTTTTGGGTACTCCTATACGCCGGGTAATCCACGCATCATTAGTGTCGGTATCAGCTATATTTTTTTGCATACCCTACAACGATAACTTCCCACAAAAATTTTTCTCAGGATTCTCCTATGAACACTTCTTCTTCTAAGGTATTCTCTTCCGATACTCCGACAAGTCTTGCTTATCAAGGAGTCGATCCCTTTGACAGAGCATCTGTGCAACAAAGTCAAAGTCGCTCTGGAATAAGGCAATGGTTTACACGTTATGGTATGACATTGCATCGTTGGGTGAGTATTATCGCCCTTATACCGGCATTGCTATGGTCATTGTCAGGTACATCTCATCCTTTTATGTCGCATTGGTTCAAACCGACGATTGCTCGTGAATTTCTTCCACCTATGCCAATTCGTCCTGAAGCACTTGCTCTGGGGCTTGATGCCGTTCTTACCCAACAAGGCATTTCTATTGTCAAGCAAGCTCGCATTGTACAACTTGCCTCCGAACATTATTACCAA
This sequence comes from Ignavibacteria bacterium UBA4661, assembly GCA_002405405.1. Lineage (GTDB taxonomy): Bacteria > Bacteroidota > Ignavibacteria > Kapaibacteriales > UBA4661 > UBA4661. The sequence continues at coordinate 20,035 of DHLT01000321.1, forward strand.
GTTCAACTTCCCTCTGTCCAAGAACATGTGTATCTGAATACGAAGACCGGTGAACGCTTGCAAGATGGTGATCGACAGTATGCAATTGCACTTGCCAAACAGTATCTTGGCAATCCCAATGCCACAGTTCGTGTTACAACTCTCATCACTGAATTCAATGATGATTATCGCTATGTGAATCGCCTGCTTCCCGTGTGGAAGGTGTCATTTGCTGAGGGTGAATATGATGTCTATGTTGAAACATCATCCGGTCGTATGGCAACATATAATACACCACTTCGCATATTTTTTCTTCGGGCTTTTCAGTATTTGCATAATTGGGGTTGGCTGAATGGTGCTGAATTCCTGCGTCTGAGTATTATCACAATTGCTCTGACGGTTATCCTGATAGCATCATTGTCGGGTATTGTCATGTATATGTTCTTGTGGCGCAAGCGGCGAAGCACCCCTGCACAAGGCATTCGTAAATATCATCGGAGTATCGGTATTGCTGTGTCGCTCTCGACGCTCATGTTTGCAAGTAGTGGCTTGTATCATGCCTTGCACAAAGACCGATTTCAAGATGACCGCAAGCAAATTGATCATGCCACTTATGCAGGAGTTATATTTTCACCATCAGAGCTTTCGCGGATTGGTACTATTCTTGCCAATATGCGTACACCAATTTTTGATATTGCTCTTGTGCGCTTACACTCAACACCCTATCTGCGCGTCACTCATGGTGTATCGCCACAAACCGGTACGGATGATTGCTGTACGATTCTCTCAACTCCTGTCAAGCAAGAGTCCAATAGTACACAACAATCAACCAAGCCACAACAACTACGTGGTGCAACGCTCATTGATCTTGCTACAGCTCAGCCCCTATCGCGCGGTGATGAACGTTATGCAAGCTTTGTTGCTACACAGCTTTGCTCCTTTGATCCTCAGTCTGTTGTCGGCACGCAATTAGTCACAGAATTCAAAGGTGAATATGGTTTTATCAATAAGCGTCTCCCTGTATGGCGCGTAAATCTTGCCACTCCTGATCACCGTAGTGTATATATCGAACCACAAACCGCAACGCTCTCTGCTGACATTAGCGATAGCGATCGTAAAGAAGGATTTGTCTTTGCCTATATCCATAAACTGGAATTCTTGAAGCCACTCGGTAAAGATATTCGTGATGGTACGGCTGTTGCACTGGGCTTGCTGAACAGTACCGTTGCCGTACTGGGTTTGATACTTTTTTTGCGAATAAAACGCTAAGCGTACTTTTCATATAGTGCATAGCGATAGAACACATGAGTACGTCGAGATGATCTGCAGAACATAAGTTGTTTATGTTACTATCCAAATAAGTGAGGCAAGCAGAAATCCTTGCCTCACTTGATGGTATATGCCGTTCTTCTCGTGATCTTATTTACAATCACTCTTTATCGTACTGTTCTTAATTCTGAACATTGTTATACGACTATCAGAACTCATATTGTATAACACCCTAAGCAGATGTACATTGCAGGTATGAATGTTACTTATCTGTCATATCACTTCCGAATGATTCAACAGCGCTATAGCCTGTTTTGGGCTGTCTCGGTGCTATTCTCCTATTTTCGTGTTATTCTCAGTCGTCTGTGGTCGGTTTGCGTATTGGTACTGATGGTGGCTTTTCTCAATGGTGAGTCGCTGATTTGGTGTGTGTATCAATTTGAACGTGAAGACCTTGCAATTAACTATTGCCAAACTGATGATTTGCTTGGTGCAATAGATGAGTCTGCCGCATTCCATTATGTCTGCTGTTTGATTGATGGTAAAAATACTAATACCGACACAAGACATACTCCTTCGTTAAATCTTCACGACACACGCACCTTACCCCCAACTTTATCTTATCTGCTACGAGAGCCACGCTCCGTACTGTCTTTATCCCATTACCCGCCGCAATCCCTTGCCAAGGGTTATACTCTTGATCTATTGCGACCACCTCGCGCATAAGCATCATATCCTCTATTTCCTCTACACACTATTGCATAAATGCTCTGCATTTGGCTCTTGTGTGTATGTCCTTGTACAATACTCCTATGTGCACGCTGTGCATACATGGTTGTACCATGTTGGTGTTCGATTGTCAGTACAACGCTTGTTTGTATGCATTGAACTCCTTCTATTCTTGTTTTCGCTCATTATTTTCTATCTCTTATGTATCGTTTTCTTCTTCTTTGCGGTGTCAGTCTTGTTCAGATGACACCGCTTACAGCACAAGCACAACGCTCTTCCAAATCAGCAAAAGACAGTGTTTATCGTATCAATCCTGTAAGCGTTGTTGCACTACGTCAACCGGAACGCATTATTGAAACACCATTAGCCATCAGCATTATCAACAAAGCACAATTTGAACAATCACGTCGATTTGGTTTAGATGAAGCATTATCACTTGTACCGGGTGTATTGGTACAATCGCGTTCGGGTAATGCCGATGTTCGCGTGATGGTACGTGGCTTTGGTGCGCGTGGCGCAGGCGAACGCTCGAATGCCGGTACATCACGGGGCTTGCGGTTTTATGTCGATGGTATTCCCGAAACCGAACCTGATGGTCGTACATCCTTCGATTTGCTTGATCTTACTGCTGCGCAAAGCATCGAGGTTCTCCGCTCAAATGCTTCTGCCCTATGGGGTAATGCAGCCGGTGGTGTTGTCAATATTTCTACTATTCCGCAATTTCAAGACGGGCAAAAAGGCTATGCCTCAGTAGGGTTAATGGTTGGTGATTTCGGCTTTCGTAAACAAACGGTGCAAGCAGGCGTAAAAATCGATGGCGGCATAGTGTATGGAACATTCTCCAATACAGACTTTGATGGATGGCGACAAGCATCGCAAAGCACCTTAGATCAAGCGCAAGTCGGTTTTATCTTGAATCCAACATCTCGTTTGAAAATGAATATTTTCCTTAATGCAGCACAAAATAAGTTTGGCATCCCGGGTGCGCTCACCCAAGCGCAATTTGACGCTGATCCTACCCGCGCCCAAGATGATCCAACAGTCTATAATCCAACCTATTTAGCACGTCGCGAACGTAGGGATAATCGTTTGGGGCGCATCGGCACAACGATGGAATACACTATCAATGAAGATCACACACTGACAGCAATGGCATTTGCTCAAACCAAGTATTTACAGCGGTCTGAGCGAAATACTTATCGTGATTTTAATCGTTATCACTTAGGCGGTAATCTCTTGTATCGCGGTACGCTTTATCGTCAAGGTGAAACCAATATCCGTGTTTTAGCCGGCATGGATAATCAGTACCAAGATGGAGCAATTCTTTTCTATAGCTTAGTGAATGGCGAACGCGGCACAACACTCCGTACAAACAAAGCCGAGGGCGCAGGAAATTTTGGTGTCTTTGCGCAGACTGAGTTGATGCTCGGCGAGAAATTCTCAGCAGTATTGTCAGGACGTTTTGACCGCATTACTTACTTCTCGCAAGATTATATTCTTCCCCGATTGAATGCAACGCGTTCATTCGAGCAAATTACTCCCAAGCTCGGTTTATCATATCGATTGAACGAAACAACGACGCTCTATGCAAATTTAGGTGGTGGTGTTGAAGTGCCCGCCGGCAATGAAGTTGATCCGCCGGCAACATTTGGCGAGGACACACTCACGATGCTGAACCCACTCCTC
>DHLT01000321.1:23826-30190 GCA_002405405.1 Ignavibacteria bacterium UBA4661
TCGATCCTATTCGCTCACGCACATATGAAATCGGTATCAAAAATACTTCACAATTCGAGGATGGTATCATCAAAGCAATCGCTTTTGATGCGGCAGCGTATTTGATCGACATCACGAATGACATTGTTCCATATCGCGGCGGACGCTTTTACTTTACTGCCGGAAAATCACGCCGTGTCGGTGCAGAACTTGGCGCGAGCGCAAGCATACGTGGCGGTGTTACACTGATGCTCATGGCAACACTTGGCAACAACACCTTTGTAAATTACCGTGTCGATTCGGTACATTACAATATCCGCTCTGCAGGACGTTTTGCAGATTTTGGCGGCAATCAACAGCCGGGTATCCCTTCATTTTTTAGCTCAGCACGAGTGCGTTGGGTACCGGAATTCTTTCCCTATATCAATGCCGAAATCGAATATCGCACAGTCGGTTCTTACTTTGCCGATGATGCAAATTCGATTAATGTTGCTTCATACAATGTTATGGATGCAATGATTGGTGGAGATATTCCGGTGGCAGAGAATTTCTCGCTTCGTGCCTTTGTACGTGTAAATAACTTTGCCAATAACAAGTATATTGGTTCGATTTGGATTAATCCCGATCGCTCCAGTGGCGGACAACCCGCCTTTATTGAACCCGGACTGCCTCGAATGCTAACTGCAAGTGTCAGCGCACAGTATCGGTGGTAAACCATTCGATATTTCTGATCTCAATCATAAGACAAAAGCCGCATGAGAACTTCCTCGCGCGGCTTTTTTATGGTGTACTTTTTGGAATATTCTTGCGTTTAATTCAATTGCAGATTTTTCCACACACGTGGCAATTGGACGACAAACATTGCACCATCGCCTTCAATGCTTTCTACCCAAATAGTACCATGAAGGCTATCCACCATGCGTTTAACAATGGATAGACCCAAGCCCACAGATGTCTCGCCACCCGTTGGTTTTGCCGATAAGCGTGTATATTTCTGAAATAGTTTTGCTTTGTCGTCTTCATTCAGACCGGGTCCTTCATCTTTCACCGCAAATGTGATGTATTCTGAATTCATCAATACGGAGATGTCGACAGTCGTATTGCTTGGCGAAAACTTAAGAGCATTGGATACAAGATTATCAAGAACTTCTTGCAACAAGAATTCATCGCTGATAAAAGGCATCGTAGTCGAAGGTACGCGCGTGGCAATCACAATGTCTTTTTCTTCAGCACGATTCTCAAACGACATCGCAACATTGTGTACGATTGTTACGGCATCAAGCTCTGCAGGTTTTACGTGCAAACCGAGTGTTTCCATACGATGTACATCAAGAAGAGAGTTGATGATATTCAACATGCGCTGACTTTCTGTTTGAATTGAGCGAAGAAGCGAAGGAAATTTGTGCTGGTTCTTCTCATAACTTTGCAATAAAACTTCGCCTCGCTCTGCACTGAGCGAAATGGACGTAAGGGGATTGCGCAAGTCATGGGCGGCAATACCAAGAAATTCGTTTTTCTCTTCATGTAATGCTTGCAGATGCTCATTGATGCTTTGCATTTCAAGATTTTTTTCTTGTAACTCTGCGTTAGCAATTTCGATGTTGCGGGCTTGTTCGGCAAGAACTTCTTGTTGGCGTAAGACCTCTTGATTGCTTTCATGAAGCAAGTGATTCATATTCACCAAGTCTGCATTCATAGTCCGTAGGGTTTGTTCGGTGCGAGCACGTACACGATCACGGACATAGTACGTAAAGAGCCCTGCCGAAGCAATTCCAATAGTGAGTACTAAGCCGATAACAGCAAATGTTTTGACTTGATTTTCACGTAGAAGCTCTGTGATCTCTGCATCGCGTTTGTCCATCAAACTGCTCTGCGAGGCAATACGCAATGCTTCTTGAGCAATTTGTGTGAAAGTGCATATTCTTTTCGTTGGAGAGCAACGCGAGCAATTTCATGAAGCAAGTGCATGCGAACAATAGGGTTTGGTGTGCTACGCACCAACTCGACAGACCGTTTGAGATACTCTTTTGTTTCGACAGAATCAAGTCCATTGAGTTGAATAACATGTGCCTGAATACTTTGCAAGAGCGCAGAGTCCGGTGTGCCGGCAAACATACGTGCTTGCCCTACCATTGATTCTATCGTATCGAGTCGCAATTTGGCAAGATCATCGTTTTCTGATGTTTCCGTTGCGAATGCACGCATGGTTATAGCATACAACAGAGCAATGATCAACCAAATTTTTAAAAGGACAGATTGCTGGTAAGATCTTGAAAACGAGGGAACCGTTGTCTCTGTGTTCGGAAATGTTTGCGTATCGTGGTCGTTCACAAGTTGTGTTTGTTTGTGATTAAGAATAGTTTTTCTTTTCAAGACTGATGCAAGACTAACGAGCTTGATGCTGTTTTGCTACCCCTTATGTTCTCGGGATGCAAACTTAGCAAGCATGTTCTAACAGCAGAATGAGAGTTGAGTGAGAAATTTTTCATCATGCGCACAAAGGGATTCTCTATTTTCGGATTTTCTGTTGCATCGCTACCCTTGCCTATAAGACATCTCTTGCACGCAACTGCATTCTTCTCTGTTCTTCTCACATTTCACTGTTGCTATGCTCACCGTTTGTTTCGCACATTGTATGACAAAGAATATGCCAAACCATGTTCTTTATCGACTCGCCCAATATATTTGCGTAGTTATTGTTGTTGTTATGTCAATGACATTATCATTGCAAGCGCAACATAAAGTGCCTACATCCTACTATTTGCCGGGCTCGGAGCAGGGTATCACCTACAACCCTGCTGTACCTACACCGGAACAATTTTTCGGATTTCAAGTGGGCGAATGGCATTTGCGTCCTGATCAAGTCATGGCATACATGCGCGAATTAGCGCGAACATCCGATCGCATTCGCATAGAACAATATGCGTTATCCCATGAGCGCAATCCCTTACTCTTACTCACGATTTCCGATCCGAAAAATCTTGCACGTCTGACAGAAATCAAAGTAGAGCGTACGCGCTTACGTAATCCTGCACAGTCTGCTTCCGTCAATACTGCAGCAATGCCGATTGTCGTATGGATGGGCTACTCCGTTCATGGCAACGAACCTAGCGGAATGAATGCCTCACCAATGGTTGCATACTATTTAGCTGCAGCACAAGGAGCGGGGATTACAGCACAATTAGAGAATACCATAGTGCTGTTCGATCCGTGCATCAATCCCGATGGCGGTGGACGCTTTGCGCATTGGGCGAACACGAATCGCAGTATGCACCCGCAAGCAGACCCGCAATCGCGCGAACACAACGAAACATGGCCCGGTGGACGCTTCAATCACTATTGGTTTGATTTGAACCGCGATTGGTTTCCGGTGCAACATCCCGAAAGTCGCGGACGTATTATCAAATTTCAAGAATGGATGCCGAATGTGCTGACGGATCATCATGAGATGGGAACAAATTCTACCTTCTTCTTTCAGCCCGGTATTCCTACACGCAATAATCCCAACACCCCCAAACGCAATTACGAACTCACCGATAACATTGCTCGGTTTCATGTCAAAGTATTAGACTCCGCAGGAATCCTCTACTATTCGCGTGAAAGCTTCGATGATTACTATGTCGGTAAAGGATCATCATACCCCGATGTTCAAGGCAGTGTAGGCATCCTATTTGAGCAGGGTTCATCACGCGGACATATCCAGTCAAGCATGAATGGCGATCTTGCTTTTACAGCAACCATTCGCAACCAAGTGCTGACCTCGCTTTCTACCTTCAAAGCGGCGAATGCCATGCGCGAAGAACTGCTGAAATACCAACAATCCTTTTTCAAACAAGCTCTGACCGATGCACAAGCAAGCAGTATCAAAGCATATATTGTCGGTGGTTCTCCCGATATTGCTCGCACCCAACGATTAGCAGCCATGCTGCAAGCGCATTCGATTACCTTATATCGTCCTGAACAAACGATCAAACTCGGCGGCACAACATACACACCCGAAAACTCCTTCATCGTACCGACAGCACAAGCGCAATATCGCTTGATTACAGCGGTATTTGAGCGGCGTACACAATTTGAAGATTCTCTTTTTTATGATATTTCCTCATGGACCTTGCCGTATGCGTTTGGTTTGCCTTTCGCTGAAATGACTACCACACCCGCTCTCGGCAAGGCAATGGAGGCAATTCCTTTTGACCGCGCAACACCCCAAAGCCCGCGCGGTCAGTGGCTTGGAGCAACCACGAACGAATACGCATATATCATTCGGTGGAATCAATACTTCGCACCGAAAGTGATTTATCGTCTTGCCGACGCAGGCATCAAAGTGCGTGTTGCATTACAAGGATTTACTTCGGTCATTCCTGCAAGTACCCAAGGTGGCAATAGCACGCAAGAAGAGTTTGAAGCAGGAACGATTATGATTCCGCTTGCACTTGCAACTGCTGAACAGAAAGAAAAAATTCGTTCGATTCTTACCGAAGCAGTCGAACAGTCTTCGCTCACGGTGTATGGTATCGCGACGGGCTATACGCCGCAAGGCATTGACTTGGGCAGTCGCAATTTTGAAGCGGTAGAATTGCCACGTATTGCTTTGCTTTCGGGCGAAGGCGTTACAGCAACGGATGCCGGCGAAATTTGGCATTTACTCGATGAACGATTCGGAATCGATGTCAGCATTATCGATATGGCGCAATTCAATCGCACCAACCTCAGCAAGTATAATGTACTTGTCATGCCGAATGGTAGTTATGCAACAATTTCAGCACAGGGTAAAGACAACTTAAAACAGTTTATCGAGCGTGGTGGTACCGTAGTTGCTATGGAAAATGCCGTTTCATGGCTCCTCAACAATGACCTTGCCAAAGGACGTTTACGTTCGGTGGCGAGTGCATCAAAATCTGCGAACAAAGAAACACGCACCACACAAGACAATGCTCAAGGCATAGGCGAGAATAGCAATCGCCGGAGCTATGCGAAAATCGCCGATGATGATGGTGCCGATGAAATTGGTGGAGCAATTTTCTCGGTTGCACTTGACCGCACCCACCCAATATGCTTTGGTTATGATGATGACCAAATCGCGTGGTTCCGATCGAACAAGGTTTTCCTTGAGCCTTCTACCAATCCGTACAGCACGCCAATTCTCTACACTGCCAAACCTTTGATGAGTGGTTTTGCTTCGCAGAAAAATATTGAATTGATTAAATCCTCAGCGGCGGTAACAACCCAAACACTCCGTTCAGGACGCAGCATTTTGATGGCAGACAATCCGAATTACCGTGCCTTTTGGTATGGTACGAATCGTGTCTTTTTGAACGCGCTCTTTTTCGGGAATATCATTCAGCGTGGCGGTGGCGCAGACGAATAACACTCGTCAGATTACAACAAACTTAAAAGTCGAAAACTATGTAAATTGACTTTTCAAAAGTTGATTTGCATAGTTTTTTCTATTATTCCCTATGTCCTTGACCTACATTTCTCGCAGTATCACGCCACTGTTGCATCGGTATATGGAGCATTTTCCGATTGTTGTATTGGTCGGTGCTCGGCAAGTCGGCAAGACAACGCTTGCCCGTCATGAATATCCGCATTATCATTATGTTTCGCTCGAAGATCCCGACACGCGAGAATTTGCACTCCATGATCCGCGTGGTTTTTTGGCGACATGCGGTTCGCAAGCCATCGTCGATGAGATTCAACGTGTTCCGACTCTGTTCTCGTATTTGCAACGCATGGTCGATGAATCGCCTTCTTCACGATATATTCTCACCGGATCGCACAATTATCTGCTTATGGAGCAGGTTACGCAGTCTTTGGCAGGACGAGCAGGCATTATCACACTCTTGCCCTTATCGTATCAAGAAATATGCTCTACGAAGCCCGATATAACTCTGCTCTCGATGCTTTATCAGGGAAGCTATCCACGTGTTGTGGCACAAGGCATGCCACCGACCTTGCATTATCCGAACTACATTCAAACCTATATCGAGCGAGATGTGCGCCTGCTCAAAAATATCGGTGATGTATCAAGTTTTGCACGTTTTATCAAACTCTGTGCAGGTCGAGTCGGTCAAGTTTTGAACTATTCGTCGTTGGCAACCGATGCCGGCATGTCCGTGCAGACTGTGCGCTCATGGCTTTCGATACTGGAAACAAGTTTTCTTTTTTATACTCTTCCGCCCTATCATCAGAACTTCAATAAGCGCATCATCAAAATGCCAAAGCTCTATTGTTATGACACGGGTTTGCTGTGTTCGCTCTTGGGTATCAGCGAGCCGGAACACATTGCCACGCACTTTGCACAAGGTGCAATCATGGAGAATTACATTTTGGGTGAAGTACTCCGCGCCAAACACAATAATGCACTCACCGACCAGCTCTCGTA
>DHLT01000321.1:30261-31323 GCA_002405405.1 Ignavibacteria bacterium UBA4661
GTGAAGTACTTCGCGCCAAACACAATAAGGCACTTACCGACCAGCTCTCGTATTGGCGTGACTCCAATGGTCTTGAAATCGACTGCATTATCGAGCATACGCCCATGAATGTTTCGCTGGTGGAAATCAAAGCATCGGCAACGCTCCACAAGCAGTTTTTTTCGAGCATTGCCAAAGTCGAAAAACTCTTTGCAGAAAAGGGTGTACAGTGTCACTCTGCTGTTGTGTATGGTGGCACCGAATATCAAACGCGCTCGACCGCGCAAGCACTGCCATGGTTTGCGGTGGGGGAGGTGTTGGAAAAGGCATAGCCAATCAGTTACATCAAGAACAAAAAAAGGCAGATGTGGTGTCTGCCCTTATTACATGAATCTGCCTCGCCATAAAATATCGCAAGGGATCAGACAATATTAATCCCTATTTCTGCTTTTCTAATGCTGCGTTTACATTATCTGTGTCAAGAGTACTCCAAGCGCCCGTGGCAGCATCAATAATGACAGGCACTAAACCACCTAAAATATCTAAAATAACATAACCTGCTGCAGTTCCACTTTGAATTTGACGCGTTACAGACTGAAAGCCCTCCTTACGAAATTCAATCGTATAGCTATTTCGAGCATCAAGTTTAAGTTCTATGGGTGTTGTACCCATTTTGACACCATTAACATAAACATCTGCCCCCACTGGGTTCGAATTAAAAGCAACTTTTTCATTCCGGCCTTTAAATAAGGTTGCACATCCTGCAACTACAGGTAATAGTGCGACTATAAGAACAATGCTAAGTATGCGCTTATACAACGACATACTGTACTGAGGAAAATAATTCATAAGAACTCCAAAAGAAAAGATGAAGAGAAAACCTTGTGTTTCTTGTTTTGAAACACTACTCCAAATATCACTACTCAACCTCTTCTCCTTTGTGGTATTTATGTGGTATTTCAAGTGGTAGCGATCTGCTCACATAACCTACCTCTGTGCAAAAATTTTTGCAATGGCCTCTTTTCTTGACGATACCCCCAATTTTTCATACGCATTTCGGGCATGAGTGCGTACCGTTTGAAA
>DHLT01000306.1:0-1428 GCA_002405405.1 Ignavibacteria bacterium UBA4661
CAATACCTTTGGTTTTGGTGGTCATGTCGCAGTCATTGCGATGAAGCAATTTGAAGCATAACCTGAGCACTATCGGTAGGGTAGGATTTGGCTTGGTGTTGAAAAGTTTTTTGAGATGTTTTTGCGGAAATGTGAGTTTCTTTTATGAATTTGTCAATTCCCGTGCAGGCAAATATGCAGCAATCTGCTTGCGCACCGAGCGAAGATGATGCCGTGCAGTTGGCGTGAACTTCGCCCTTTATAGTTATGTGTTTTTGCATTCCTTATTTTTTCCGAGCATATGTTCTTGTAGCATTTGCTGCTACAAGCATGGATAGTGGCTTGCTCCAAAGATTGGTTTTCGGTCTCGCTTGTTTTGCGAGGGTATGAATAACCATCATGATGAGTAGCCTGATGCTCTGTTTTGCATATAGAGTTTTCCGCTTTTGATTGCCTATGAATTACGATAATACTTTCGATGAATTAAAAGCTCTTGCCGAGCGTATGGGTGTAACCGTCCGTGCTGAAAAGGGCAATTTTGGCGGTGGCTATTGCATTCTCCGTGACCAAAAAATGATCATCATCAACAAAACTGTTCCTGTTGAAAGCCGTGTAGCGACGCTCGCACTTGCTCTTTCGACGTTTCCACTCGATACAGTTACGATTAAGCCCTCCTTACGCTCGCTCATCGAACGGCAACAGGGCAAATCAGCAGAGAATTAATATTCCCTCGACTGTATATTTTTCGACTCTTCTTTTTTGACTCGTATGTTGCAAGGAAAGACCGTTCTTATCACGGGTGCTACCAATGGTATCGGCAAAGCGACTGCTCTTGAGCTGGCACGTAAAGGTGCGAATATCATCTTTACGGCACGCAACCCTCAGCGAGGCGATCGTGTTCGTGCGGAAATCGCACACCACAGCAATGGTGGCTCGGTAACAATGCTTGAATGCAATTTGGCATCGCTACACTCTGTGAATACACTCTGCGACAATATCCTTCGGCGTACTTCTGCTTTACATATTCTTATTAACAATGCCGGTGTGTGGGAAACTTCGCGCCGACTGTCGCACGATGGTATTGAACTGATGTTTGCTGTGAACCATCTTGCACCATACTTACTCACACGACGATTGCTTCCACTCCTGAAAAATTCTGCTCCGGCACGAATTATCAATGTTGCTTCACGTGCTCATGAACGTGCGACACTTGACCTCAATGATCCTGAAATGAAGGTACATTTTCGGCACTCGATGGCATATGGGCAGTCCAAACTGATGAATATCCTTTTTACACGGGATTTAGCGGAAGAATTACGCGGCTCGCGGGTAACAGTGAATTGTTTGCATCCGGGCGTGATTGCAACCAATCTCTTTCACACATTCCCCAAACCATTGGTGTGGTTAGGTAAGTTATTTCTCAAAAGCCCTGAAGAAGGCGCAAACACC
>DHLT01000306.1:1543-4037 GCA_002405405.1 Ignavibacteria bacterium UBA4661
AAAAGCCCTGAAGAAGGCGCAAAAACAACGATTCACTTGGCAACGGCACAGTCGATCGACCACATTACCGGCGAATACTTTGTCGATTCGCAGGTTGCACAGGTATCGCCACTTGCCGCTGACATGCAAAAAGCACGCGATCTCCGCGCCATCAGCGAAGCATACATCGAACGTGCCTTGGCACAAGACCCTGTGGTCATTGAAGACGAGGTGGAATCCGCATAACGGCACTTGAAGTCAGCCATGACAAACTCATCCTTTTTCATCTCTTCCACACGCCAATCATTGATTTTTTGATCGCGCTTCTTCTCTCCGCTGTATGCTCTATTACCATCATTTCGATATTCCTGCTCTTGGTGTTCAGCACCGCACTATTCGAGTATATGTGCCACCAAGCTACATGAATTCCAAAGAGCCACGGCACTACTCAGTCATCTACATGCACGACGGACAGAATGTGTTTGATGCCTCGACGGCGTATGCACGTCCGTGGCTTGTCGGTGCAATGATCGATAAAATGCCTGTTCGCAAACATGCTATTGTCGTAGGTATTGATAATGGTCAGGCACTGCGCTTGGGAGAATACTCGCCTTTTCCGCGTGGTGCCGAGGGCGGTGGGAATGGCGGAAAATACCTTGATTTTGTTGTTAATACGCTGAAACCATTTATTGATACGCATTACCGGACACTCGCCGAACCGGAGCACACATGGATGGTCGGCAGTTCGATGGGTGGATTGATTACATATTATGCTGCCTTGAAGTATCCCCAAATTTTTGGGAAAATCGGCATTTTTTCGCCGGCTTTTTGGTTTAATCCTCAGATTTTACAAGAACCCTTTGCAGGCAGTCCGCATCATATCCGATGGTATGTGTCGGGTAGCGCTACCGAAAGCCGATTTATGCGTCACACCTTGGAGCAAACATACCATGCTCTCAAGAACAAAGGTATTCACGATGCGATGATGAAAGTGATTGTCCGCGACCGTGGCAAACACAACGAACTCTTTTGGAGCAGAGAATTCAAAAAAATGTATCTGGAGTGGGTGCCATGATGACCCGATATGCTTTCCTTTTTCTCGTTCTGCTGGGAATCATTCCATCTACACGGTTATCTGCGGAGAGTTTCCTCGCTCTTGTGAATCACTATTCCTTATATGAGTCAGGGGCTTTTTCTAAGAATGACACACTTCGCCAAGCACCACTTCAACAAACAGAAGTGCGCACCAATACCAGCGATGTATCATTATCCATTAAATCAGCCGACATTACTCGATTTCCGGATGTTCGCGTGATTGTCGAAGTACAATCGCTCACCGGCAAACCGCTTGATACACTTCGCGCTCATGACCTTACGGTCATGGAAAATGGCATCGAAAAAAAAATTCTTTCTACTGAACGGCTCATGTCGGGCGAAAAAACAGGAGTGGACTTCATTTTTGCCGTTGATATTACGGGTTCGATGCAGGCACTCATCGAAGCGGTACGCAACAATGTTGTTCGCTTTACCGAGAATCTTGTTCGGCGTGGCATTGAGTATCGCTTGGGTTTGGTTCTGTTCAATGATTCGATTGTCCGTACGCATCAGCCCACGGGCGATGTTCGTGAATTTTTGTCATGGATGGAAAAAGTTCGTGCGCAAGGTGGTCTCGATGAAAAAGAAAATGCTCTCGAAGCCCTGCGATCTTCGAGTCAACTACAATTCCGCCCGAATGTCCATAAAGTGATTTTGCTCATTACGGATGCACCTTTTCATCAAGCGGGCGAGCAGGGAGTCGGCACGACTACAATGACCAAAGAATCCTCGATTCGGGAATTACAATCGTCGAATGTACGGGTATTTTGTGTTGTTCCCGAACGCTTCAGCCAGTACACCGACATTGCCAAAGCTACGCGAGGAACAGTGTTCAATATTCGGCAAGATTTCAGCAGTGTGGTGGATAATTTCATTGGACAAGTGCAACCGCTTTATGCGATTCGCTACACGAGTGGTACGCCCATGTTGCCGGATTCGATCAATGTCGCCATTTTGAAAGACAGGGTGGAATTGGTTCGGCGAACGATTCCGATTTTGCAGGTTGGTCGCACGATTATCATCGAGAATCTGCTCTTTGGGTTTAATCAATCCACGCTCCGCAAATCTGTTCCTGAACTCGACCGTATTGCTGAATTCATGCAGAGAATGCCAAAAGTGCGTGTCAAAATTGAAGGTCACACCGATGCCGCCGGTGGTGATGCCGTGAATCTCAAGCTCTCGCAACAGCGTGCCTCTGCCGCCAAAGACTATCTCATCACCAAGGGCATAAGTGCCAAGCGGATTATCGCTATCGGTTTCGGCAAGCGCAAACCTATTGGCGACAACAATACTGAGTTCGGGCGCAAACTTAACAGCCGCACCGAAGTGGTGATTATTGAGAAGTACCCGCATTCCCTTGAAATGTTTCTATTGTATTGCAACTGTTCGGAAATTCCGAACAATCGGAGTAGCACGTGCG
>DHLT01000068.1:0-970 GCA_002405405.1 Ignavibacteria bacterium UBA4661
TTGAATAGCAATATCTGTTGTTGGTGAAGAGCGGAGAATAGCAGGGAATTGTCGTGCCAGCACTCGCTCTTCGGGACGCAAACGAACATTCCGTGAGCTGAGTGCCAGTCCGTCATCATCACGTATAATCGGGCAGGGAATAATTGACATGGGCAGAAAAAAATCTTTGCACATGTGATCAATCAAACGATACTGCTGATAATCTTTTTCACCGAAATAGGCACGTTGTGCACCACTGATATGTAGAAGTTTCATAACGACGGTCAGGACTCCGTCAAAATGTCCCGGACGATGGGCACCACATAAAATTGTTGATTCCGTAGTCTCATGAAGTTTGTACTGGTATCCATTCGGATAGATTTCTTCATTTGTTGGCAGAAGAATAGCCGTACAGCCAACGTGTTCGGCAAGAGCATAGTCTTGCTCGAAGGTACGTGGGTAATGTTCTAAGTCTTTGGGATCATTGAATTGGGTCGGGTTGACAAAAATCGAAAGGATGGTGGCATCATTTTCTGCTATGGATTGTCGTAAAAGAGCTGCATGTCCTTCGTGCAAGGCACCCATTGTTGGCACAAATCCAATGCTTTGGTGCATCCGTACAAGTTCAGGTTTGTATGCGAACCATGCGGAGAGTGAAGAGAATATCATAGGAGAAGGTCTTATCATAATCTTATGCTCCGTAACTTTCGTTGTGAGAGGGAAATGAACGATCACGAACAGCATCCGCATAACGATTCAAACTTGCGAGAGATTGGTCTGCACCGTTGGAGAATGCTCGAACAAATCGAGGAATATGTTGCGTATTTAAACCGAGAGCATCATGCCAAACAAGTACTTGCCCCGAACAGCTATTGCCCGCACCGATGCCAATTGTTGGTATGGTAATGTTTTCGGTAATACGTTGTGCAAGTGTATTCGGAATACATTCCAACACAACGCCAAAGACACCCATATCAACAAGCTGTTGTGC
>DHLT01000068.1:1059-3495 GCA_002405405.1 Ignavibacteria bacterium UBA4661
ACCCATATCAACAAGCTGTTGTGCTTGACGATAAATTCTTTCTGCCGAAGATTCATTTCTCCCTTGAACGCGAAAACCACCAAATATATTGACCGATTGAGGTGTTAATCCCAAATGCCCCATAATAGGAACACCGCTTTCAATGATTCTGCGAAAACATTCATCATTTCCATCTACTCCTTCAATTTTGATAGCATTGGCACCGGCAGTCATCAAGGAGCGAACAGCATCAAGCGTTCTGTCATTACTGCCTCGATGAGCAAGAAAAGGCATGTCAGCAATAATTAACATATTGGGCGCGCCGCGTCGTACTGCCGCTGTATGACTACTTATCATTTCTACTGTGGCATGAAGTGTATCGGGATAGCCGTACATGGTCATGGCAACACTATCTCCCACAAGTAAACAATCAACATTACTTTGTTCAGCAATACGAGCACTCGTTGCATCATAGCATGTCATCATCACAATAGGGCGTTGCTCATGGTATGCCGCTTGAAAATCAAGAACTGTTTTCATAATGATGTGGGAAGAGGAAGAGTATGCGATGGATCCGCAATATGGAAAGCTGCTTTGTATAGTTCTGCCAATGCTGCATCACCGTTGCGTTGTAAAGTCTGAAGATGCTCTACTATTGTTGATTTGTCTTTTCGTGCGATAGCACCTGTCAGCACAGATTCATGTTTCTGGCGTTGAGAAAGATTTTTCATAATCTGTTCTCGATAAGGGTGCAAGATAGTTGCAGGCAAGTTGAGAATGTCGGTACAGCGTGCTTCGGCTGTTTCCCATGTCAGAACTGTAATGCTAACCAACGCTGTACACAGTGCATGATAGTATGTACGCATTTCATCGGGTATCGCAAACGATGGATTAGGTAGAGTGGGGAGAAGTTCGTGCAGTGATTTACCTTCATTAGACAGTACAAACGGCATGGTATTCCAATGTACTAGTTCAACTGAATGAGGTTGTTGTAGCATGATATCGGCAAAGCTCATCAGCGGATGTGCTGGATAGATGGTGATTGTGAGATCATCGGAGAAAATACGTCCAAAGCGTCCGGCAAAATGAACAAGGGTACAATGAGGTTGTACCGCAAAAACTTGATAGTGCTCATGAAGAAATGATTCCAGGGCATGATCAGATATGGCAAGAGCAATGTGAGTAGGTTGGAAAGATGCAACACACTGAGCAAAGGGTTCGTGCATACCACGATGCCAATGCCCAATGACAACTTGTGAATGGTCGAACGAAAGATGAGGAAGCATTTGTGCTACACGCCCATTTCCCACAATAAGAAGTCGTGTGCTCGCAAGAGGAGAGAGTGCCATGTGTTTTGATCTCTTTGGTACCTGTTGGAAAGCAATCAGGTCCGCAAAACGTTTGACAGAATCAGTTATAACGTCAATTTACTAGGAGTTTCGGAATTACCAATAAATACAAGGGACAATAGTTGCAATTTTAATGCCCTTGATCGTTCTTGTATCGTGAGTATCGCTATAAATAAACGAAACAAGAGCCGAATGTAACAGCAATACCTTCGGCTCTTATCTCTATCGATTATCTCTATCGACAATTTTCAAGCACATTAATCGTTTACTTGAAAGTAGTCTTAAAAATGCTCTAGAAACTGTAACGCAAACCTAATTGCATTTGCCAGCGTGAGAGGAAGTTATCTTTGTTATAGAATTGCTGAGGTGCGGAGAATGTCATATTCGCACGACCTTGCGCATCATAGCCGAAGAATTGACCAACCGGAACACGTGTCTGACCACTGAAATCACCCACAACCAGTGGCACAGTTTGCTGATGCCCCCAATCGCTATTCAACAGATTCAAGACATTCAACACATCAAGAGTAATCAAGAAATGATGACCTTTCACGAATGATGGAATCTCTTGTGCAACACGGAAATCAAGTTGATTGATCCATGGTTCACGTCCTGCATTACGGGGAACAACTTGACCACGATATTTGCTTAATACGGGGTCGCCGTCAATGAAGCGATTGAGTGCATTCCAATCAGCATCGCTCATCACAACTTGATTGCGATTGCTTGGTACAAAAAACGCGTCATCATTAGCTGCAATACCAAATGCACCAAAGGAATTATTCGGGTCGAACTGCTGAAAATTGCGAGTACCGAGTCCATATACATAGCTGAAGGTACGACCACTGCGTCCTTCATACAAGAATGACAGTGTGGTTGCAAATGCACCGTTATCACCTTCACCGTATTCAAAGCGATAGTTTGCGGCAAGTACTAAGCGATGTGGAGTATCAAACACTGAACGAGCTAGTGAAAGATTATTGAGATTTGCTGAGGGCACTAAGAAATTTTCATCAGCAATAAAGCCAGGATTGCTATTGATATCCCATGATTCACTATACGTATAGGAAATACGGAAACCAAGATTTTTCCAAAAAACACCCCAATT
>DHLT01000103.1 GCA_002405405.1 Ignavibacteria bacterium UBA4661
CATTGGAATTTCATTTGAAGAGAGTGTATGGATCAGATGTGGTCGCCATGGCGTTCGCAGTATATTCTTTCGGCTAGCCAAGCGCAAAAGAATGCGGATAAGGAAGAATGTTTTTTGTGCTCTGCATCGCAGAGAATTGTTCCCGATCATGAAACATATACAGTAGCACGATTTCAAGAGTGTTTTGCAATCTTAAATCGTTATCCGTACAATGCGGGGCATCTTATGATTGCACCGAATGAGCATTGCGGTGATTTGCATGCTCTGCCTGCGGTTGTATATCAGGATATGATGAATGCGGTGCGTATCGCTGAGCGTGTCTTAACGCAAACTCTCCGTTGTCATGGGATGAATATCGGTATCAACTTGGGGCAGAGTGCGGGTGCGGGCGTGCCGGGGCATTTGCATATTCATCTTGTGCCACGCTGGAATGGTGATGCCAACTTTATGCCTGTCATTGCCGATATACGAATGATATCATCGGCGATGGAAGATATGTATGAACAAATACGGAAGGGTTTTCAGCAGTATCGGGAGCAAGGAAAAGTATGAAATACTATGGGCACAAAGAACATAGGCAAAAAGAGCATGGAATGCCATCGCCGGGGCACATTGCACCAAAGAAATCCTTGGGGCAAAATTTTTTGATTGATAAAAATATTGCTCGGAAAATTGTTGAAAGTATTGGTATTACGGCAGGCGATCATCTCATCGAAATCGGTCCGGGCGAAGGTGCACTGACTGGTATGTTGCTGGAAATTCCTGCTACGCTTACTGCTGTCGATATGGACGATCGAGCAATTGCACTCTTAGAGGAAAAGTTTGCATCGGCACTTCGTGAGAAACGCTTGTTGCTTCGTCATGGTGATTTCTTGAAAATTCCTTTTGATGAGCTTATACGTACCAAGCAAAATGCTGAACAGCCCCTTCAATCAGACACTCGGCTTGCACGTGTAGTAGGGAATATTCCCTATTACATCACAAGTGATATTTTATTTCGCTTGTTTGAGCAGAGCGGGCATATCCGCCGTGCGGTCATCATGATGCAAAAAGAAGTTGCCGAGCGAATCGTTGCCAAACCCCGCACAAAAGAATATGGTGTGCTATCGGTGGCAACAGCATTAGTGGCGCAAGCAAGAATTGTTACACATGTGTCGCCACAGTGTTTTTTCCCAAAGCCGAATGTTACATCAAGCGTTGTACAATTCGATTTTTTGCATGATGGTGCCCAAGATGTTTTTCGTCGTGTACAACCTCTTGTACGGATGGCATTTCACCAGCGCAGAAAGGTTCTTGCCAATGCCTTAGGAAGTGCACTTTCATCTATACCATTGTCGATTGAGGAAATTGTTACGCATTCCGAGCAAGAAGGTATTGCTGTCTTTCGCAAGCGCGCAGAAGAACTCACAGCACCTGACTTTGTGCGGTTGGCAGACTTTATTGCCATTATGAGAAACAAAGCTGGAAAGATTACAACATGATTGCAACATTGCATCTTTTCGCCGATCTTGATCGATGTTTGATTGATCTGCTTCGTTCACTTACGGAGGAACAGTGGTCTCTTCGTACCACTGCTCCGCAGTGGACAGTGAAGGATATTGTGGCGCATCTTCTTGATGGAAACCTACGCACGCTCTCGATGCTCCGTGATGGTTATGTTGGTGATCCACCCCAAGGCATTGATTCATATCGCACCTTGGTAGAATATCTCAATCGCTTGAATACAGAGTGGGTTCAAGCAATGCGACGTGTCAGTCCACGTATTCTTATGGAGTTGTTAGAACAATCAGGACAGGAGTATCGTGCCTATTTGGCAACGCTGGACATGATGGCTCCTGCTGTGTGGTCGGTGGCATGGGCAGGTGAGGCAGAGTCTGTGAATTGGTTTCATATTGCTCGTGAATACACCGAAAAGTGGCATCATCAACAGCAAATACGCTTGGCTTTGGAATGTGAAGAAGTATTGATGACAAAGAAATTCTATCATCCGTATCTTGCAACGTCGATACGCGCATTGCCTCATCATTATCGTGATGTATCGGCGGATATACACACGACGATTCATGTGCATATCACAGGTGAGGGTGGCGGTGATTGGTTCTTGCAGAAAACATTCGATGCGTGGTGTTTTGTTGAAGAACCTCCTACAAAAGCGTGTCGTATAACGATTGATGGTCGTATTGCATGGCGTATGTTCACGAAAGGAATGTCGCGTGTGCAAGCCGAAGCATGGGTGAGGATAGATGGTAATCGACAATTAGGAGAGCATATTTTTTCCGTGCTTGCGGTAATGGCATAGGTGTGTGTACGCAGGGAAAATCAGCGGAGGGGGGGTGTGTCAAGACACTCGTGTAATGCAAACGATGAACATATTCACAGAATTTTCAGCCCATGGAAACATCTTCTTTTCATAAGCAGTTTATTGCAATCAATGTACGGGATGTCTTGACTGCCGCCGATGTGTGCAGTTTTTTCATGCTGGCTTTGAACTTTATACTGGGGGGGATCACGTACACGCAAGTGCCGATGAGTGGCACAATCATGTTGATCAATCTCATGATTGCTTTCGGTGTCCTTGGTTTGATTGTTGCCGATTCAATTGGTGCAGGAAGCATTATCTCGATAGCACGGCGATTTTATCTGGTTGCGTTGATTCCGACGATTTATGAACAAACACTGACATTCCTTCCGGCTATCAATTCGCATGATGTTGATGCAACCCTGATTGCATTAGATTATATGTTGATTGGCGTTCCTTTTGGCAACCACCCAACACATTTGTTGGCACGGATTACACACCCGATATTGACGGAATACTTGCAGTTTACCTATATGTTGTTTTTCTTTTTGCCCATCATGCAAGGGGCGGAGTTGGTGTGTAAAAAACGTGACTCAGATGTTCTGTACTTTGCCTACACGATTGGCTTCGGATTTTTTATTTCGTACCTGCTGTATTATTGTACACCCGCTATTGGTCCGCGCTTTACCCTTCATGATTTTAGCAAACTTTCTCAAGAAATGCCGGGTATATTGCTGACGGACTTTTTTCGTGGTGTGGTGAATGCAGGGGCAGGGTTGCCACCGAATATCCCAAATCCTGCCGAGATTGTGCACCGTGATTGTATGCCAAGCGGACACACCATGCTCACCCTTATGAACATCTTTTTGGCATTCAAGTATCAATCAAGATTGCGCTGGTTTTTTGTCGTCATTGGTGGTAGTCTGATTTTTGCCACCTTGTATCTGCGGTATCACTATGTGGTGGATGTTCTTGCGGGAACGATCTGCGCGGTGATAACCCACTGGCTTGCACCGCGCTTTCGTCTGTGGCTCTATCGCAGGGGATTCCCTTCGGCGTAGAGGAGAGATTTTCATGTCTATCCGCGCAACACACCGCTATGCTCGGTTGCAACTCGATCAACAATAGCTTTCATGGCAGTATCGACCTCATGGTCGAGCAGGGTGCGTTCCGAAGAATTAAACTGGATACTGTACGCCAAACTCTTTTTACCTTCGCCAAGCGACGCATGTTCAAACACATCGAAAATGCGTACCGAACGCAAGAATGCACCACCTGCACCGGCAATGGTTGTACGAAGAACATCGCTATGAAGCGATGCATCAACCACAAATGCTACATCGCGTTCAACAACCGGATATGGTGAAACACTGGTGTAGGTGCGCTTGCGAAGTGCATTGGTACTCAGGAGCTCGAGATTGAATGATGCTATCATTACGGGTGTTTCAATGCCAAAATGTTTGAGGATAGCCGGAGCGATTTCGCCGACAATCCCGATTTCTTGTTTTTTACGAAGAATAAGTGCAGAGTTCGGTGAGAAAACACCATACATACCTGTGCGCTCAGTATTGGGAACAAAGCTGAAATCATCAATCCGAAAAACAAAACCCAATGATTCAGCTATGCCCTTGATGTCGTAGAAA
>DHLT01000050.1 GCA_002405405.1 Ignavibacteria bacterium UBA4661
TTTAATAAAAGTATCCTTCTTCTTTTGGGAGGATTGGGTATAGGATATTATATCGAGTACTCTGCTAATACACAGCTTAACTATCTTTTCAAAGATATGTTTAAAGGATTCTTGGCAATTTTTTTGGTGGAATTGGGCATCATTACGGCAGAGCGATTTCGTGACTTTAAAGCTGTAGGGCTAAAACTATTTCTTTTTGGTATTGGTATGCCATTTATTGGTGCTCTAATGGGAATTATGGTTGGTTCTATCATTGGGCTGTCGAATGGTGGAACAGTCGTCCTTGCAGCAATGATGAGTAGTGCATCGTACATTGCAGCTCCTGCAACAGCCAAACTCACATTGCCCACAGCAAATCCAACATACTATATGACAGTTGCGCTCGGTATTACATTTCCTTTTAATATCACAGTCGGCATTAGCATCTATCATTGGTTGGTATTGTATTTCGCTCGATAAAATGCTTGTGTAGCAATACATTACTTTTGTGTCATGTCAATACCATTATCATGGATCAGAATTATTCTCCCCCGCAAACTATATCATCGTTCGATCGTGCCTTGATGATTGGTATTGGATTGAATTTTGGATTTGCTCTCACGGAGGCAATGATTGGTTGGCGTGTGCATTCTTTGGCATTACTTTCGGATGCAGGGCATAACTTTAGTGATGTTGCGTCATTAGTCATTGCTTTGATGGCTCTTCGCTTATCGCGTAAAGCTGAGGATACAACATTTACCTTCGGCTATCGAAAAGCCACGATTTTGGCATCATTGGTCAATAGTATTTTGCTGATACTTGCAGTAGTTGGAATTCTCTACGAAAGTGTACAAAGAATTATCAAGCCGGAAATCATCGAAGGTCGTTGGGTAATGATTATTGCTTTCGTGGGCATTATTGTCAATGGTAGTACTGCATGGTTAATGAAAAAAGACAGTACATCTGACCTCAATGCTAAAGGTGCATATATCCATCTTCTTGCCGATGCATTAGTATCGGTTGGTGTTGTTCTCAGTGGGGCTTTAATGTCAATAATGGAGTGGTATTGGCTTGATCCGATCATTAGTATCATTATTGCCTTAGTTATTCTTTACAGTATTGGTGCCATTTTGAGCGAAAGTATTCGGTTGTCATTAGATGCTGTTCCGCAAGGCGTATCGGTTGATGCTGTTCGTACGGAAGTCGAAGCACTGCCGAATATTCTGATGTGTACTCATATTCATATCTGGGCGATGAGTACATCAGAGAATGCTATGACAGCACAAATTCAAGTTGCTGACCATATTGATCTACGTGGTGCGATTGTTCTTGTGGAAGAAGCTAAGGAACGTATTCGGCAATCACAGAACATTCATCATATTACTATTGAACTCCTTTAGCCAGCGATCTAATTTTTGTACTCAGGCATAACTCATGACAATGATTTCTATTGATAAGGCACATCAGATCATTAATGATATAGTCTCCACAAGAATGAGTGCCATAGCGCAGGAAAGCATCTGTATGCCATTAGCTGATGCACTGAGACATGTATTAGCAGAAGATGTTGTTGCACCAATGAATGTACCACAGTTCGCACGTAGCACGATGGATGGCTATGCTATTGATGTAAAGCATGGTGCAAAGCCACAATCACACTATATCGTTATCGGCGAATCAAGAGCGGGTCATGGTTTTGAGATTCCGGTCAGTACCTATGAAGCTGTTAAAATTCATACCGGTGCACAAATGCCCATAGATACAAACACCGTTATACCTCTTGAACAAGTACAAAACATATTGGATGATATATCAACGATTACTCTCAGCGAAGAGGTTCGTAATACGATGGTGGCGCAGCAATATGTGCGACACGAAGGGAGTGAAATCCAGAAAGGTAAAGTTGTGCTTAAAGAGGGAACACTACTTCGTCCGGACATGCTGGCATTATGTGCATCTATGGGAATTGCCACTGTCGCCGTACGTAAAACACCGCGAATCGCTTTGTTGATCACTGGTAATGAATTAGTCGATTATCGTGAAGCATTGCCGACACCCTATCATGTTTATGATGCAAATACGATCCTATTGGAATCTTTCATTAAGCAAGCAGGTGGTACACTCGTGATGTCGATGCGAGTCGGAGATGCTCTTCTATCAACAATCGAAGCATTACGAACAATGCAAAGTCATGCCGATGTGATTATCACCGCCGGAGGAGCATCTGTAGGAGCACATGATGTTGTTCGCAGAGCGAGTCATGAGTGTGGTTTTACAGAGCATTTTTGGGGTGTACAGCAAAAACCCGGCAAGCCAATGTTTTTTTGTTCGCAAGCTGCAACGCTGCTTTTGGGGTTGCCGGGCAATCCTGTCTCTGCTATGATATGTTTTATGGAGTATGCACATCGGTTGATTGGTCGTTTACGTGGTGCGGAGTCACCATTGCCGAAATTGAAGGCAATTCTACGATCAGATGTAATATCCGATCCTGAGCGTGACGAATTTATTCGTGTACAGATAATTCCCGATGGAGATCAATGTTATGCAGAGCCACTGAGCGAACAACATTCCTCGATGCTGACATCGGTTGCTACTGCTGATGGGTATGTTTATGCACGTGCCGGCATACCAATGATTGCCGGCGATCAAGTAACGGTTCACTCATGGTGGGTATAAGCTATGCAGTCCGAGCAGATACTTCGTGATCAGTGGGGGCGAGTTATTGACTATGTTCGTCTGTCCTTGACAGATGTATGTAATCTCCGTTGTGTGTATTGTATGCCTGAAAACATGCGCTTTATGCCAAGTGCAGCACACCTTACATTGAGTGAAATGACCCGTCTTGTACGCATCCTTGCTCGTGTGGGTATTCGTAAAATGCGTATTACAGGCGGCGAACCAACTCTGCATCCTCAATTCGCTGATATTATGCAAATCTGTGCTGATACCCCTACATTCAAGACACTGCATCTAACTACGAATGGCGTCCTACTTGGTCAATATCTTGATTGGTTGTCTTCGTGGCGCATACAAGGCGTGAATCTTAGCGTCGATACCTTGCGTTCGGAACGATTTATGGCTGTTACACGAAGAGATTCATTCCATCATGTGCAAAGCACCTTCGATCGTCTTATGGCGATGAAAAGTATGGATCAATCTTTTGCGCACATACAAGTGAAAATGAATGTGGTTGTCATGGGAGGAATCAATACCGATGAACTTCATGATTTTTGTGCCCTGACCAAAGACTTGCCGATAGATGTGCGCTTTATCGAACAGATGCCATTTAATGGAGAAATACAAAAGCAGTCTGCACCATTTTGGGATTATCATCGTATTCTCGGAGCTATACAAGAGCGATATACGATACAGCCACTCCAAGATGATGACGCACATGCAACAGCGATGACCTATGCCATACCGGGTCATCGAGGTAGAATTGGTGTCATTGCAGGATATTCACGTACATTTTGCGGTACCTGTAATCGATTACGCATCACTGCCGATGGTATGGTTCAAACCTGCTTATATGATCGCGGTACATTCTCGATACGCGATGCTTTACGTTCCGATGCTTCGGATGAAGATATTATTGCTATGCTACATCATGTTGTTGCACATAAGTCAAAGAATGGTAGAATTGCCGAAGAACGAAGTTACTCACAGGGTCCATATATTCTGCCTTCAATGGCAGTAATTGGAGGATAAAGAACGAATAATAACTGCAAAACAGTTAGCCTGACTGTATCCGACATTTCGTTCTTCCAAATCTTTGTGGTAGTATTAGTTTTGCGTGTTGTCGTACAATACCATTCGGGGAATGCACAAATGACAGTTTGTTTCACATAGTTAATATTTTGCCATGCCAACATTTACAACCTTGGAAATCGCTAATCATGTCGCCGGTACATTGCATGGTACAGAACATTGTGTCATTCATGGCATAGCAAAAATTGAAACGGCATCGGCAGGAACAATGAGTTTTATTGCCAATCCAAAGTATGCACGCTTTGCAGAGACAACACAAGCAGAGTGTCTTTTGGTCGGTAAAAATTTTCATCTCGATGCACCGCGTAGTGCAAGTGTTCAAGCGATTATCGTGTGTGATGCTCCCTATGTCGGCTTCTTGCAGATGGTCATA
>DHLT01000196.1 GCA_002405405.1 Ignavibacteria bacterium UBA4661
CCAAAAGCGACACGTATTTTCGGGCCAGTGGCACGTGAATTGCGCGATAAAAGTTTTATGAAAATTATTTCGCTCGCGCCAGAGGTGCTGTAAGGAGAAGAGACTATGAAATTAAAGTTGAAAAAAGATGATGTCGTGCGTGTCATTGCTGGCAATGACAAAGGGAAAGAAGGCAGAATTCTTGTCGTTTACCCTGAAAAAATGCGCGTTTTAGTTGAAGGTGTAAATGTTCGTAAGCGTCATTTACGTCCTTCGAAAGCGGCACCGGAAGGTGGAATTGTCGAGCGTGAAATGTCGATTCACTATTCCAATGTAATGCTTCTGCAAGGTGGCAAGCCGACACGAGTAGGAATTAAAACATCTGCCGATGGTAGTAAGGTTCGAGTAGCTAAGAAAACTGGTGTTGAGATATAAATTCTTCTCTGAAAATCATGGCAAAGACAGTAAAATCAAAAAAATTAGAATTCCAAATGGAAGGGGCGCGCTTGCCAGAAGGCACGCAGGAAATTCCTACCCCTCGTCTGCAAACTTTCTATCGTGAAACGGTTGTACCGGCTCTGATGAAAAAGTTTGATTATAAGAGTGCGATGCAAGTGCCCCGTTTGGTGAAAATTTCTATCAATATGGGTGTTGGTAAAGCAGCAGAAGACTCAAAAATCCTTCAGTCTGCGATTACTGAGATGGAGCTGATTACTGGTCAGCGCCCTGCAGTAACAAAAGCAAAAAAATCAATTTCAAACTTTAAACTTCGTGAAAATCAACCTATTGGCTGTCGTGTAACATTGCGTCGTGCCCATATGTTTGAATTTTTGGATCGATTTATCAATATTGCTTCACCGCGTGTTCGCGACTTCCGTGGTTTCTCTGATAAATCATTCGATGGTCGTGGTTCATATAGTGTGGGTATAAAAGAGCAAATCATTTTTCCTGAGATTGATGTTGATAAAATTAATCGTGTGCGCGGTATGGACATTACATTTGTAACATCTGCGAATACCGATGAAGAAGCATTAGCACTGCTCAAAGAATTTGGCTTTCCTTTCCGCAAACGAGACAATCAATAATCAGTCGACAAAAATTATCTAAGATATTATGGCAACGACAAGTACAATAGCACGGAATCAAAAACGGGAACGATTGGTCGCAAAATATGCTGAAAAGCGTGCGGCACTCAAAGCAGCTGGAGATTATGAAGGTTTGCAAAAACTACCCCGTAACAGCTCAGCAACGCGTGTGCGTAGTCGCTGTTCGGTAACAGGTCGTGGTAGAGCGGTATATCGCAAATTTGGTTTGTGCCGTAACATGTTCCGTTTGCTTGCACTTGATGGAAAAATACCAGGCATACGCAAAGCAAGCTGGTAATGTAGCTCTTTGTGTAGTCAAGAGGAATGAAAAAGAATACGAGAAGTAACAAAGAGTAACGAGAATTTTTTTATACGATTCATTAAGAAGACTATGCCGGTAACTGATCCAATAGCCGACCTTTTGACACGGATTCGCAATGCAGGTAAAGCAAAGAAAAAACGCGTTGAGATTCCTTCGTCAAACATTAAACTTGCAATTGCTACAATTTTGAAAGATCAGGGGTATATCGCTGATTGTAAAGTGGTAGAGGATGGAAAGCAAGGCGTGTTGACAATTACGATGAGATACTACGAAGGACGCACACCATTTAATGAAATTATGCGTGTAAGTCGTCCGGGTATCCGCACATATAAATCTATTGATGAGATGCAACCGGTACGCAGTGGTCTTGGTATCGCAATCCTTTCTACATCGAAAGGTGTGATGACAGACAAACAAGCTCGCAAAGAAAATGTGGGCGGAGAAGTATTGTGTACTGTGTGGTAACGAATCTCTTTCAATTAATAATTATTACAGGAGCTTAGAAAGTGTCACGGATTGGGAAAAAAATTATCGAAGTACCAAAAGAAGTCACTATTTCTTTTGATAATGGTACAGCGAAAGTCAAAGGTCCGAAAGGTGAGTTACAGTGGGCGTTTCCTACGGAAATCACTTGGGAATTGAAAGATGGACAATTGCAGTTTGCACGGCATAGCGAAGACAAAAAAATTCGTGCATTACATGGTTTAACGCGCGCATTGATTGCCTCAATGGTTGAGGGTGTAACAAAAGGCTATACACGTAGTTTAGATATTGAAGGTGTTGGTTACAAAGCCGAAATGAAAGGTAAAAACCTCTTCTTATCAATCGGCTATTCGCATCCCGTATTGTTTATCCCTCCTCAGGGCATCACCCTTGCAACAACAACAGCCACAAATGTTGTTGTGTCTGGTATAGACAAACAATTAGTTGGTGAGGTAGCGGCAAACATTAGAAAAATTCGCAAGCCGGAACCTTACAAAGGTAAAGGTATTCGCTATACGGGTGAGTATATTCGTCGCAAAGCGGGTAAGTCAGGTGGTAAGGGTAAATAAGAGACCAATTAGTTCGCACATAATCAATTTCTCAAAACGATGACATCTACAAACAAAGCAAATCGTCGGCTCAACCGCAAGTTTAGAATCCGCAAATCCGTACATGGTACGCCTGAGCGTTTGCGTTTGACCGTTACGCGCAGTTTGAATAACATTTATGCGCAAGTGATTGACGATACAAAGCATCATACCTTGGTAGCCGCATCCAGTCTTGATAAAGAGATTGCCGCAGATATTCAAGCGGCAACCAGCAAGATCGAGCAAAGCAAAATTGTCGGAAAACTCTTGGCAAAAAAAGCTCAAGGTGCAAATATCACAGCTGTTGTGTTTGACCGTAATGGCTATCTCTACCATGGTCGCGTAAAGGCACTCGCCGATGCGGCTCGTGAAAATGGTCTTTCTTTCTAAAACGTATAACTTCATTACAGGAATTACGCTGTGTCAAAAATTAAAGCATCAGAATTAGAGTTAAAGGAAAAACTCGTTCATGTTGGTCCTACTGCAAAAGTAGTAAAGGGCGGTCGTCGTTTCGGGTTCAGTGCGATTGTTGTCGTTGGCGACGGTGCAGGCTGTGTAGGATATGGTTTAGGTAAGGCAAATGAGGTTACTGATGCCATAGCAAAAGCAACAGAGGCGGCACGTAAAAACCTGATTAAAGTCAATCTGCATGGTACATCGGTACCACATCCCGAAATAGGTAAGTTCGGAGCAGGCAAAGTACTTCTGAAACAAGCAAAAA
>DHLT01000003.1 GCA_002405405.1 Ignavibacteria bacterium UBA4661
TTGTCCACCGTCTGTTTGCTTTTGTACCGAATCCATACGCCCTTTCGATTGAGAATAGTACTCTTCGCGAAATCAACTATTCTCTGTCGCGCGAGGTGATTCGTTCACGCAAAGTTCTGCTCGAAAATGAACGCTTACGCGGCATGATGAATATCAAAGAAAAGATTCAAATACCGATGGTTTTTGCTGAGATTATCGGTCATCGTTTATCTGAGATGAATACCTATTTGACTATCAATGTCGGTACAAAAAACGGCATACAAGAAGCAATGCCGGTGATTACCGAGCGTGGCGTAGTCGGGTATGTTTTTTCTACTTCCGACCATTATGCTATCGTTAAAACGATTATGAATCGCGACATAAAAATTGCGGTGAAGATCGAACGTACACGCCTGAATGGCTTACTTGTATGGGAGGGTGGTAATAAAATGCTTCTCACCAAAGTAGTCAAATCGGAAGATGTACAAGTCGGGGATATCCTTGTTACTTCAGGATATAGCACACTTTTTCCTGCAGATTTTCATATTGGTCGCGTTATCGAGGTACAAAATGAAGATAATTCTGTGTTCAAGCGGATTATTGTCGAACCAACGGTCAATTTCGGCACTGCAGAAGAAGTCTATGTCCTACAAATGACAGTGAATGAAGAACGTCACAAAATCGAAGAAGCACTAGAAAAACGCTTAGAAAAACGCAAGTAAGTTCATACGCACAGTTCAAGGTCATGGCAGAAACGAATAATTTTTTTGAAGAGTCGAATGGCATGGCGGTCGGTATTTTGGGCGACCCGCGTACACGCTATATTGCACTGACTGCACTTGGTTTACTGATTGCAATTGCACAAGTTCTGCTTGGCAATATGATTAGCATTGCTAAAGTTTCACCAGACTTTGTCTTAGTATTTTGCGTGTGGTTATCAATTGTCGAAGGGCAAATCATCGGCATGTCTTCAGGCTTTGTTATGGGGTGCATCTATGATATTGTTACCGGTGATATTCTCGGTACTAATGCGTTAGCAAAAACGATTGCTTCTTTCATAGCGGGATATTTTCACAATACGAATCTCACACGCATAACGCTAACAACTATGCGCTTTGTTGTCATGGTTACCTTATGTAGTGTTGTGCACAATTTCATTTACTTCTTTTTTTACATTCGCCCGACAGAAATTTCATTCTGGGCATTCTTTTTGCAGTATGGAGTTGGTACAACACTCTACACGGCACTCGTTGCCTTAGTACCGGTGTTGATGCGCTCTCGGCGGGATTAACCGAAACATCGTACTGCAATGCTCTTCGCAAAAAGAGCTCGAGAACTCTCATTTTCAGTCCTGTGTACTCTGTGTGCTTTTGCCCATCTCTCTGTACATAGCCATGGACTGATTTCAATTTTATCGTCCTTTACGCAATTATCATCTTGAGCATATTCCATGTATTTATCACACTTAGAAATTGTCGGCTTTAAGTCGTTTGCACAAAAAATTAATGTCAAGTTCAATGATGGCGTGACAGCAATTGTTGGTCCAAACGGATGTGGCAAATCCAATATCGTTGATGCCTTACGCTGGGTTTTGGGTGAACAAAAATCCTCTGTTCTACGCTCTGACAAAATGGGTGATGTCATTTTTAATGGCACAAAAAATCGCCGTCCGCTCGGTATGGCGGAAGTATCGCTGACTATTGAAAACACCAAAGGTATTTTACCAACCGAATACTCCGAAGTAACCATTACCCGCCGACTATTTCGCAATGGCGATAGCCAGTACTTACTCAATAAAACTGCTTGCCGCCTACGCGATATCGTTGATCTTTTTATGGATACAGGTATGGGTGCCGATGCATATTCGGTCATTGAATTAAAAATGATTGAGAATATTCTCAGCGATAAAGCCCACGAACGCCGCCACCTCTTTGAAGAAGCATCAGGTGTAACAAAATACAAATCGCGCAGAAAGGAGGCAGAACGTCGCCTCGAAGCCACACAAACTGATTTGTCGCGGGTACAAGACATTATTGCCGAAGTACAAAAAAGCGTTCGTTCTTTACAACGCCAAGCCACTAAAGCACAGAAGTATAAAGAAACAGACGAAGAAATCAAACGCACAGAGCGCGCACTCTTAGCTCGTGAATACCTCACCCTGCGTAGTGATATCAAACCTATTGAAGAACAGATTGCACATCATAAAGCAGAAAAGCTTGCGATAGAGCAATCAATGATTGCACAAGAATCTATCGTAACCGAACTTGAACAGAAACAAGCAGATGTCGCCGAGCGGTTATCGGAAGCAGAACATATCTTAGCAGAACACACCCGTGAATCTGCCACCTACACACGTGAGTCAGCAGTTGTGCGTGAGCGCATGGCGTCATTGGAACGCTCCATTGAGCGCATGACCCTCGAACGCGAGTAACTCACCGAGACACTTTCCCGATTAGAAGAAGAAATTCTTCTTGCCGAACAAAAAGCCACTGAAAAACGAAACGACCGCACCGAAGCAGAACAGTCTTTTCAGATGGCAAAGTCTGTATATGACACAGCACAAAGTGGTGTCCGCGAAGCTCGTACAGCCGCCCAGAATGCAAATGCTGCGGTCATGAAGTCACTCCAAGACATCAATGCTATGCAGGCGCAAGCTGAACGAAGCAAGGCTCAGGCTGAATCACTGCGCAAGCGCATAACCGAAACGAATGACACCATTCATCGTGCTGAGCAAGAAATTGTAACTCTGACGAACAAACACGAAGAGCTTCTTGCGCAGAGTGTCGAATTCGATACTCGCATCCACGCAGCTGAAAAAGAATTAGTACAAGTTCAAGAACGTCAAGCTCTTCTACGTACCGAGCAAGACGAACTACAACAAAGCATTTCCTCCCTGCAAGCGGATATCAGTAAAAAGGTTGCTTCATTAGAATTTTTACAAGGCTTGGTTGATACCGGTGAAAGTGGGCAATTCCTTTTGAAACATCAAGAATGGTCAAATACTGCTCGCCCAATACTTCTTGCTGAAGCTATTGGCGCAGACGAACGCTTGCGCATTGCATTAGATTCAGCTCTTGGCGAAGCAGGTCGTATGATGGTAGTACCGACTGCTCAAGATGCATTCGCCGGCATGCACCACCTGAAAGAATCCGGAAAGGGAAAAGCCACCTTCATTTGCTTGGAGCGTGTCCCTGTGCTTTCTGCACCATCAATTATACCTGCAGGTGCCGGTGTTCTCGGTTGGGCTAGTGAACTCATTCATGCCGATGAACCTCTTCGCAATGCCGTGCGAGGCTTAATTGGCGATGTCCTGATTATTGATACACTCGATCATGCAGAAGTAATAATCCGAGATGGGATTGTTAAGCGTGCCGTTACGCTCGATGGCGAACTTGTTACGCAGAACGGTGTAGTTCGCGGTGGCGGACGTACAAAAACTGAAGGCGACC
>DHLT01000073.1 GCA_002405405.1 Ignavibacteria bacterium UBA4661
ATAAGAATGGAGGTCTTTCCCTCACCCCATGCTCCATATAGCCCAATAACAATACCATCGTTATGATTTCTATTGGAAATAGCATTGGCAAGCCTCTTAGAAAACTCATAACGTTGAAATCTATCGTCTTCTTTTTTACTTACAGGTCTATCGGATGAAAAACTCTCTTTCATTTGTACTGAATTAAGTGGATCAAAGTGTCAAATCTTTTTCTGATTTTCTATGGAATTTTCTCCACTCACAAACATATTACCTGTTCTAAAATAAAACAAAAAATTGTTATATTTTGAATCACAGCATTGTTTTGCATTATCGTAGCGTGCAAAACAAAGAATGCCAATGGATATGAGCAAACTAATTTCGCAACAACACACACTATGAGCACCCCCCTATCCCAACAACACATCGGCGAGCGCATCGCCGAACTCCGCAAGAAAAAAGGTCTTTCGCAGGAAGACTTGGCAACGATTATCAATATGTCTCGACCATCCTTGGCGCAAATCGAACTCGGCAATCGAAGCGTCGATGCACTTGAGTTACGGCGATTGTCCTTGGCATTAGAGTTTTCGTTGGATGATTTTATGTCGCAAGACTTTGTCATTCATGACGATGTAGGAAAGAAAAGCAAGGCAAAATCTCCAAAGCAAGCGGAACGGATTTCCGTAGCAAAACTTCAAGTCGAGAAGTTCAAAAATGTTCTACTCTATATTCTTGAGCGGTGTGCTGGCAAGCCCAATGTAGGCGAAACCGTGTTGTACAAACTCTTGTACTTCGCAGATTTCAATCATTATGAGTTGTACGAAGAACACCTCACGGGGGCTACATACCGCAAGTTACCGTATGGTCCGGTGCCACACAGATTGGATAGCATTATCAAGCAGATGATTGATGAAAAGCAACTTCAACGAGTAAAAACAGAGTATCATGGCTATCCGCAGACGCGCTATCTGCCTTTAGAAAAAGCTGATCTCACGGCACTGAGAGCAAGCGAGAAAGAAGTGCTCGACCGCGTTATTGAAGCCATGAGCGATTGGTCAGCCGCGACCATTAGCAATTACTCGCACAAGGATATGCCGTGGTTGGCATCGAAAGAAGGCGAGATTATCAACTATGAGCTGGTTTTTTATAGAGAAGCTCCCTTTTCTGTGCGGAACTATGATATAAATTCTGACGATGAGAATTCCGAAGCATAATCGTAATAAAGCCATCATCCTTGAGAGCTATCTATCCCTGAAAAAAGACCATGATATTTGAAGATTTGCCGGAGTTTCGCAAGGATGTCAAGACCTTGCTCAAGAAGTACCGAACGCTCAACGAAGATTTGTCGGTCGTACAACAAGTGCTTGCAGTTATGCCCGATGAAAGACCACCATTCAGTATGCGGATTGATAACCTTGGCTTGAAAACTTGTATCATCAAAGTCAAAAAAATTGCCTGCAAAGCTCTCAAAGGCAAAGGTGTGCAATCCGGATTGCGCTTGGTCTATGCGTACTTTCCGAATGAGCCAAAAATCGTGTTCATTGAACTCTACCACAAAAGCGATAAAGACAACGAGGACAGAAGTAGAATCACGGGTAACTTTGAATGAGGTTTATTCAAGAAAAAAACCATTGAAAATCACTACATTTGCGTGGATGATAATGTCATCTGTACAACAAACAAGAGGTGTATTGGCAACGACAAACAGTAAAAAGACAATAAAGACGTACTGGGCATGAATCATGCCTGTACACAGCACACAATAACTTTTTAAGTATAGAAATAGAGCATACTCTGTTTCGCGTCCTACATCGAAAACCGGCAAAGTTCTCAAGGCGCGATTCTGAAGAGATGCCCGCGCATGCGGGCGTTTTTCAGGACGCTTTGAGATTTGGTTACTTGCCGGTTACCATGATGTAGGGCGTTTTGAAGAACGCCTTTTTTTGTGGCACAAATAATGAAATCGTCTCAACACTATCCTACATTACTCAAGATACCGAAGAAGAGTGACAATTTTCCAAATCGTCTTTTTCGTGTTGCCATTATTGAGGATGATGTTGCATTTGGCGATACAGTTTTGGCATGTCTAAAGTTAGATCTCTCATTCAAAGGGACACTATTTCTTTCAGCAGAGGAGGCACTAGAAAAATTTGCATTTGACCAACCCGATATTGTGCTTGTCGATATAAGATTGCCGCGTATGTCGGGCGTAGAATGTGTTAAACTGATTCGTCAAACTTATCCTAATGTATTGTCTATCGTAGTAAGTAGCGTTGGTGATGAGCAAACTATTATTGAAGCTCTCGTGGCTGGTGCGCAGGGATACATCAACAAATTGAATTGTAATGACGAATTATTTCCGGCATTGTATAGCGTAGCTGAGGGAAAAGGGTATATGTCGCCCGACATTACGCGCAAGGTGATTAGCCAAATTCAATCATCATTCGATATACGTCTCACGAGTGAAGCAGAAAAACTCTCTCCCCGTGAACTGCTTGTTCTCAAAAGTTTGTATCATGGCTATACGTACGAACAAACAGCCGAAAGACTTCTCATTAGTTTTCAAACGGTACGCACTCATGCC
>DHLT01000131.1 GCA_002405405.1 Ignavibacteria bacterium UBA4661
TAAGAAAATCCATAGTAAGGCAGAAATGAGAAACTACAGAGCAAAAAGAGAAAAAATAAACTGCAAAGAAGACAAGAATGCAGAAAATACAAATTCACCAACAAACATAATTATGTTGCACGAAGATTTATCAAACTATTTGCTTTGGTTATCATATTTTAGCGATAGTTCTTTGATGATTGTTAGTGCAATCACTGTCATCATTGTCCTGGGGACGTACCGGCTTCGACGGGATATGTTACAGATGTACGATGCGTGTCGTGCTCAGTTCGGTATGCACGTTAATTCAACCGACAAATCCTAAGTGGCGACACTTACCAATACCGCATGGCAGCTTAATTTAAGTCTGTTGTGTGTGCTGATGCTTTTGTGCTTATCCGAAAGTTTATCAGCATCGCTTAGATAAGATAGCATGGCCGTTTTTCGGTAGATATCCATGCGAACTTTTTTACTGATACGTGTTTCTCCCCTGTCGTTTGGGAAAAGAAATGCCGACAATTCAAAAAAACGACTACATGCGTAGTAAGCGTACACTGCACTATTTCGGACACGGGTTCAACTCCCGTCGTCTCCACACATTGTAATATTCATTGTCATGCTTTGCATACCACTTGAGTAGTACAACAATAATAAGATCCTCTTTACTCTTTGGGGTCGCATAACCCCAAAATGCAAAGAGGATTTTTTTTGCTACTCAGCCCTCATAAATTGCCCTTACACTTGATGACCGTCAATACGGAAGTGACAACCTCTACTCGTATGATTATGTCGAGCAGCAACAGCAACTGTAATTGCCGTATCAAGTGCATTACGAAGTCCGACTAAAGCATCACTAAGTCGATATTGTCGATAAAAAGTCTCAACTTCATTTTGAAGTTTATAAAGTTGTCGCACAGCGCGGGCAAGCCTCTCCTCACTACGCACCAAACCAACATAATACCACATGATGTTTTGAATTGTTTGCATATCACATTGGATGAGGGCTATATCGGCAATACTCTCGCCGCGCGATTGCCATGCCGGAATTTTTGAACACAATGTTCTCAAATGTTCATGTTCTTGCTCATGAAAAGATAATGTTGACAGAATAGACTGTGCCGAGCGATTGCCCCATACGAGACCTTCAAGCTATGATGTCGAAGCTAGTCGATTTGCTCCGTGTAACCCCGTACAAGCAACTTCACCAATTGCATACAACTGCATGATATCTGTTGCACCATATTCATCCGTTCGTATGCCTCCACAAGAATAGTGTGCGGCAGGTGTAACAGGAATCGGCTCACGAGTACAGTCCACACCAAATTTCAAACATGTAGCATAAATCGTCGGAAATCTTTCGCGGATAGCATCAGCAGACATGGCACTCTGCAAATCCAAATAGACAAACTCAGTATCTGTGCGCTCCATCTCGCTATGAATAGCACGAGCAACAACATCGCGCGGTGCTAGCTCCATCTGCACCGGCGCATAATGTGCCATAAAACGTTCATCATGAAAGTTTTTCAAGAGTGCGCCTTCACCTCTTACCGCTTCGCTAATTAAGAAGCCCTCTGCTCCAACTATGGCAAGTGATGTCGGATGAAATTGCACATACTCCATATTTATGATGTGAGCACCGGCTCGTTTTGCCATAGCAATGCCATCGCCTCGTGCACCTACAGGATTCGTTGTATGTCGAAAAACCTGACCTATGCCTCCTGTAGCAAGAATAGTACGGCTGGCAACAATCGTTGATACTGCACCATCTTCTGTAAGAACATAAGCACCATGACAGGTAATGGGTTGATAAGCATCCAGGGGATCATGTGAATGATGTGGAAATGTAATCAAATCAACCGCTGTTGCTGAACGGAGAATATGTACATTAGGATAGCTTGACAACAACCCATGCAAACCACGAATGATAGCAGCTCCGGTAGTATCACCAACGTGTAAAATACGGCGATGTGTATGTGCTGCTTCTTGCCCCCATGCTAAATCGCCTTCGGCAGTACTATCAAACTGCACAGCTCCAGAAGCGATCTAAATATCATGCAATAGCGCCGGTCCTTCCTCTGCAAGTATGCGTGCTGCACGGAGATTTGTTGCCCCTGCACCAGCCCGAACAATATCATGCACCAAAGTTTCAACATCATCATCTGAAAATGTATTGCGTGATACAATTCCACCCTGCGCATAAAGCGTGTTCGATTCTGTTGGTTCAAAATCGCGCGTAACAATTGTAATCCGACACGATGAATGCTTCGCTAATTGAAGTGCCGCCGTGGCACCAGCAATACCACACCCGATGATCAAAACATCCGTGAGAATTGACTTCATATATTATTATCCAATGTCTAACATACGCTGAACGGCACGATGTGCTTTAATCCGAATATCTTCCGGTATTTCAATCACATGTTTCATTTCTTGCAATGACCATAAAACATTTTCTAGCGAAATTTCTGCCATGTGCGGGCAACGCACACTGCACAAACGCAGCATTTCTGTAGCTGGGTTAGAGGACGCAATATTCTCACCCATTGAGCATTCCGTAAGAAGCAGAATACGCTTGGCAGTAGTGTTTTGCACATACTTAATCATTGCCGCTGTACTCCCTGACATATCGGAAGCAGCAACGACTTCAGGCTTACATTCTGGATGAGCAAGCACGACCACATCAGGATAATCATGACGAACACTATTGATGTCCTCAACCGAAAATTGATCGTGAACTTCACAGCGACCATTCCATCCGATAAAGCTATTCTGTACAGCTTCAGTACGTGCTTGTCCTGCAGTCAATGCCGTTGGGATAATAATATGCTTTCCGGTTTCTTTAGCAATATTCGAAGCAAGATATTCATCAGGCAAAAAGATAATAGTATCGCTTTTCAGTGATTCAACGACTTTTCGTGCATTACCTGATGTACAACAAATATCCGTTTCCGCTTTTACGTCAGCATAGGTATTGATATAGGTTACCACAGGTACGCCCGGGTAGCGTGCTTTCAAAGCACGAACATCACTGGCAGTGATGGAAGAAGCTAGAGAGCAACCGGCACGCGATGGCAGTAAGACTGTTTTCTCAGGATTTAAAATCTTAGCTGTTTCAGCCATAAACTCTACGCCACAGAAGACAATAACATCAGCTGTAACGGTGGTTGCGTAACGACTTAATTCAAGAGAATCGCCTACAAAATCCGGTACAGAGTGATACAAGGTTGAAGCCATATAATTGTGTGCCAATATTACCGCATTTCGTTCGCGCTTAAGCTTATGAATTTGTTCAGCAACTATGGCTTTTTCATATAATACCATTTCAGGAATAGCATCACCAAGTTTGATTTTGAGATGAGCGAAAAGATCGTCTTTTGTTGGATTATCGGGCAGTGTATTTTGAACAATACTCATACAAGTACAATAAAAAATGAAAAAGAAACATCATGGATAACTAAGCTGTATATTTCATACTTCGATCAAAGCAAGGAGCTGAGTGTGTTATAGCACCAACAGAAATAAAATCAACACCTGTTTCAGCAATTGCGCGTACTGTTGCAAGCGATACATTCCCCGATGCCTCGAGAGGAATACGCTTTTCAACCATTGTGACCGCAGAGCGCATCATCTCAAGCGACATATTATCCAGCATCATACGTTGTACAGCGAACTGAACTGATATATCTAATGTCTCTTGAACATCTTGTAAAGTACGGCATTCAACCTCGATATTGATTTCGGGATATGACAAACGAGCAGATTGTACTGCTTTTGTAATTGAACCAACGGCATCGATATGATTGTCTTTAATAAGAATCATGTCAAACAATCCTATACGATGATTCATGCCGCCGCCACATACAACTGCATATTTATCGAGGAGCCGTAAGCCCGGAGCTGTTTTACGGGTATCAAGAATGCGTGCATCTGTGCCCTGAATGGCATCAACATAATGCCGTGTTATAGTAGCAATACCCGACATACGCCCCATAAAATTCAGCATGGTACGCTCTGCTACCAACTGAGTATGAGCTGAACCCTCCATTGACAGCAATACATCACCATGTGACACTTGCTCACCATCATGTTTATATGTTTCAACATGCACAGATCCATAATGCGATGCACATAACTCAAGCACTCTTTGCGCAACCTGAAGACCACACAGTATACCGCTTTGCTTAGCAATAATCACGGATTGAATCTGCAACGATGCAGGTACTGTGGAAAGCGTTGTTGCGTCGCCCGTTCCAATATCTTCTTCTAAGGCTGATCGAATGAGTACATCAAGTGCTGGCTGGTTCATCATATAATACTAGATGTCAAAAAAATATCTCTAAGAAAGCGAAAAATGAGTGCAAACATCGTGAAAATTTGAGTTATGAATTCTTTATTCTGATGTAATGTTTTCTTCACACATTGGTAATGCTCTGCTCACAGGACAATAAGACATTGCGGTTCTCTAATTCTTTTTCGTTCTATCGTATTGCAAGGGAGCAATCGTATGAAACTGTTTATTTCAATGGTATATGCAAGTGTCATGTTGGTGTTTATCGCCGCATCTGTACAAGCGCAAGGCTTTGGTATGCGTCTTTTGGGGAAATATAGCACAGGTATTTATAATGCAGGTGGTGCCGAAATTACTGCTTTTGATGCTG
The DNA here is from genome assembly GCA_002405405.1 of Ignavibacteria bacterium UBA4661. Classification (GTDB taxonomy): domain Bacteria; phylum Bacteroidota; class Ignavibacteria; order Kapaibacteriales; family UBA4661; genus UBA4661. The sequence goes on from DHLT01000131.1 coordinate 4,638, forward strand.
TCAATCGCACTTTATACTTAGTCAATGCAGAAGCGGCTCAAATCCGTGTTCTTGATCTCTCAACGCCTACCCTACCTCGTTTGGTCTCGACGGTGAATCTTTCACAATTTGGTTCGGGTGTCAATAGTGTTGCTGTGCGCAATGGTATAGCAGCCATTGCCGTAGAACGCCGTATCCCCGGCTCTGCATTGGCAGATAATGCCCAAGATAGCGGACGTGTAGTTTTTATTAATGCTCAAGGAGTTACATTAGCTTCTGTTACCGTTGGAGCATTGCCCGACATGCTTACCTTCACACCCGATGGTCGGTTTGTTCTTGTAGCAAATGAGGGCGAACCATCGCAAAATTATCTTAATGACCCTGAAGGATCTGTAAGCATTATCACAATTCCAAGCGATATTCAAACTCTTAACCAAAATAATGTTCGCTTTGCTCGATTCAATGATTTTAATATCGGTGGCAGTCGTCGGGCAGAGTTACGCGATTCGTCTCTCTTGCATCTTCCTTCTCCCTCCACTATTGCGACAACATTAGCACAAAATCTTGAGCCGGAGTACATTACTGTCTCCTCTGATTCACAAACAGCTTATGTCACACTGCAAGAAGCAAATGCATTAGCAATCATTGATATTGCTACGGCTCGTGTAACTTCAATTCGTTCACTCGGATTTAAGAATCATAATATCGTTGGTAATGGCTTTGATGCAAGTGATAATGGTACAGCAATTTCAATTATACCACGCCCGGTGCTTGGTATGTATCAGCCTGACGCAATTGCATCTTTGACCCGTAACAATGAAACTTTTCTTCTCACGGCTAATGAAGGTGATACTCGCGAATACACTGCCTATAGCGAAGTAGCACGAGTAAGTACACTGCGATTAGATACAACAAAATTTCAAAGTGTTACAACACTTACGCTTGCAACAAATCTTGGTCGCTTAAATGTCACGAATGCTCGTGGCGATAATAATCGAGATGGCTTGTATGATTCACTCTTCTCCATCGGTGCACGATCTTTTTCTGTGTGGAATAGTGATGGAACCCTTGTGTGGGATAGCGGCGATCAACTTGAACAGATTGTTAATACACTCCTACCAACAAATTTTAACGCAAATCATACTGCGAATGCTCCCAAAAACCGAAGCGATGATAAGGGTCCCGAACCCGAAGGTATTGTTGTCGGTCAAGTTGGTGATAGTGTGTATGCCTTTATCGGCTTGGAACGTATGAGCGGAATAATTATCTATAATGTTACCAATCCACGACAGCCACGCTATGTGATGTATTATAACCCACGCAATTTTACCATTGCTCCTGGTACGGGAACATTGAATACTGTTGGCGATTTAGGTCCGGAAGGTATTGAATTTGTTTCCGCCGCTAATAGCCCGACCGGCAGACCAATGCTGATTGTTGCCTATGAAATCAGTGGTACGGTGTCTGTATACGATTTGGATACACGCACAACATCGGTGCGAACATTAGCCGATGGTGGCATCAAAATGATGACACTCGGCAATAACATGTTTCAGTTTCAAGCACCTCGAGTCAACTCTCTACCCTATGAGTTGAAAATTATTTCCCTGCAAGGATCAATTATTGAACATAGTTCTTACACGAATGCAGAAGCATTAAATCAATATGTGGTCGATTTGCAAAAACAATCATCAGGCATGTACCTTTTGCAATTAGCACAGGGTGCGAATGTGTACAAAACAAAAGTTACCGTCGTTCGTTAATCAGTCCAATTCGTCGTTCTTGTTGAAAAAGGAGTACTCGTTTGGGTACTCCTTTTGTGTATTACTCCTCTCCGTACTACTTGCTTTGTTTTGTTTAAATGTGGAAAAATATATTCTGCATGGTTCAATGAAAACTTGCTTCACCTGTCATCATCCAGTATTTTAAAGCATTGGTTTTAAAAAAAATTTCACTTATACCACATAAATCATGCATTGCACACGTAGCATATATTGAAAAACATGTGTTGCACATGCGCATAGCCCCTAATAGCCAAAAAATTTTAATGTTCGCCTGCAATGGATCTTCATCCCATTAAATCGCTGTTATCAATCACTTGAAACAGACACTCACAAAGGTAGAATACTTCGTTTTCTGCCATTTTTCTCATTTCTCATTCGTATTTGTATGTATAAACTTCTACGTTTTTCCGTACACATTGCCCTGTGCGTAGCGGTATTTGGTATGAGCATACCGAAACTGCATTCGCAAGGGGTAACAACATCCGCTCTCACCGGTACGGTGTATGATGCTTCGGATTATCTTAAACAGTTTGATGATGTGCTGACTGGTGCAAAATCGGAAAGAGACATCAAGTTTCGGTATATCGCCGGCAGTCGTTTAAGGCTTGTGCATGTAGCATCGGGAACAGTGTATAATGCTCTTGTCCGCCAAGATGGTTATTATAATTTCCGCGGTTTGAAACCCGGTGGACCTTATGAAATCACCGTGTCGATGTTTGGCTACAAAAATGAAGTCAAAAAAAATGTTACCTTCAGTTTAGGTGAAAACAAACGGATTGACTTCGCCTTGGTTGAAAATGAAATCACCTTACAAGCCATCGAAATTGTGTCGAAAAAAAATCGTCAATTCGATGCTTCACGCAATGGTGCAGCAATTGAAATCACTACTGAACAGTTGAATAAAGTTCCTACTGTTGGTCGTTCCTTGCAAGACATTGCACGTGTAAGCCCGTATGTTGTGGGAAATAATCTTGGCGCAGGTGACAATATCGGAGCGCTCACGATTGCCGGTCAGAATAATCGCTACAACAACATGCAAGTGGATGGTGCGAATATCAATGATCTTTTTGGTTTATCGAATACAGGTACACCCGGTGGACAAGCAGGTGCACAACCAATCAGTTTAGATGCGATCGGTGAATTACAAGTATCAGTATCACCTTTTGATGTACGTCAGTCCGGCTTTACAGGTGGTCTTGTCAATGCCGTTACACGTTCTGGCGGCAACGAATTTGAAGGTAGTGTCTATACTTTTCTGCGTAATCTATCCTTTGTAGGCTTAAGCCCCGATGAACGCAAAACAAAATTTGATACATTCAGCGATACATGGGTAGGCGGTCGTCTTGGTGGTGCTATTGTCAAAGACAAACTCTTTTTCTTTGTGAATGTAGAAGCTAAAACAAAAAGTCAGCCCATCGAACTTGGTATCAATGATCCCAGCGTAGCGAATAATTTTCCCGTTTCCCGCTCTACCATAGATCAAGTTATTAATATCGCACGCACGCGCTATGGCTATGATCCTGGCAATTATGACAGCTTCAATCAAGGTACGAATGACTTAAAATTCTTTACTCGTTTTGACTGGAATATCAGCGAGAATCATCGCTTGACTTTCCGGCATAATTTGGTAAACGCACTACAAGATCGTGCTGTAGATCGCAACCCTAATGTATTAGCACTCTCGAACCGTGCATACAAATTCAAAAGCACACAAAATAATGCAGTGTTGCAGTTGAATAGTACCTTTGAAAATGCTACCAATGAATTTCGTATCACATATGTCGGTGTACGTGAAACACGTGGTGATTTTGCCGGAGGTATATTCCCTAATGTTGAGGTAGGTGTTGGTCCTAATCAAACAATTACAATGGGCGTTGAACCATTCTCTCATGCCAATAAATTAGATCAGGACATCTTTACCATAACGAATGATTTCACCATATTCTCCGGTGCGCATTCGATTACCATAGGCACCCACAATGAGTTTTATAGCTCAGCAAATGTATTTTTCCCTTGGTACTTTGGTAATTATCTCTTTGGCAGTGTCCAGGATTTTGCCGCAGGTAATCCCTTTGGTTATATCAATCGTTTCAGTACAAACAAGTCTCTGTATGGCAATACACCAACTGCATAATTCAGTTCGATGCAACTTGGTGTGTACGTGCAAGATGATTGGGATATATCCAAAAATTTCCGTTTGAACATGGGTGTGCGGGCAGACTTCTTTATACTACCAACCAAGCCATTATCTAACTCGCTCGCTTCACAATTGTATCCGGGTTTTGCTACGGACCAAGTTCCAAGCGTTACACCGATTCTTTCTCCTCGGGTTGGCTTTAACTGGGATATTTCCAATGGCGAGCGTGTATCACAATTACGTGGTGGCACAGGCTTATTCACAGGTCGTTCACCGATCGTATGGCTCTCGAATCAGTACTCAAACACCGGTGTTGATAATGCAACCAACTTTATTTTCGGTGGACCAACTCTTCCTCGCGGAATAACTCGCATGGATCCAAATAATCCTCCGGCTCAACCAGCTGGCAATTTGCAACCTGGTCAATATCAAGCGACACTGAATTTTATTGATAAAGATTGGAAACTACCACAAGTATGGCGTACAAATATCGCACTCGATCAGGTTTTGCCCTATGGTTTGACAGGTACCGCGGAAGTAATATATTCTAAGCTTATCAATCAGCCCGTCTATCAAAACCTCCGTTTAGGTACTTCAACCATCAATCCAATTGACGGACGCGTTATCTATAATAGAGATGGTGGCGCATTAATTGGGAACTCTCCCGTGCTTCGCAATACTATCAATGATGCTTTTTATTTAACGAATACAAGCGAGGGCTATCAGTACTCACTCGTGGCTATGCTTGAGAAAAGAGCAGGCGATCAAGGTGAAGCAAATTGGGGTGTTTTTTGGATAAA
>DHLT01000021.1:0-2234 GCA_002405405.1 Ignavibacteria bacterium UBA4661
ATGTGGCTCCTCAACATAGCGTAAATGGGAAAAGTGTTTCATAGAAAGACGGCGAAGCGACTTCTTTTTCCGTACAGGCAATCTGTTTTCTGTTCGTATCTGAGTTGAATGTTTTGTTGTATGCTCTGAAGTGTTTTGGAGAAATAGTGTGGTTTGCTTTTTTCTGCGGACACGACACCGTTTCTTTTTTGGCTTAGCATTTTTCAGTACATACTTGGGCGTATTCTGATATTGGACAATGGCATCAATCGCTCTGCGGAGACTCAACAGATTCGCAGATATTGCACGTGGCGTAGAAGCGGAAGCAGGATATTGTTGTTGCATAAAACTCTAAAAAAAAATGAAGTGAAGAAATGCTGAGCGTATTGCTCAAGACATTGTGTTGCTTTAACTGTATGCAACTTATCACGCATGTGTCCGGCTAATCTGGAGTGATGAAGAACAGCTATAAACAGCGATATAAGCGGTGGTGAAATGAGCATTACTTTGCACTATGAAAAGTAGTCAAGAAGCCATAGTTTTGGCGGTGCAGTTTCCCCTTCTGACTTCTTGTATGTGCTGGTGGCGGTGCTGTTTGCGTTCATTCTTTCATATGTGTTATGTCTAAATCTGTACGACAAAATCATCCCATATATATCTTACTTGAGAACCTTTACATAAGAGGGCTTTCTATACCCGAAGAGGTACCTGCGGTATGTGACTTATTAGCTGGTTTTCTTATGGAGAAACTTAAGATAACTGAAGAAAATTGGATTGAAAAAACCACTATTGAAACCATCAATAAAAAGAACAAAATTAATTTCTCATGGTCGAACGGCAAATTGTCGGGCGAACCTAAATTCTACGCAAAAATGCTCGGATATGATCAGTATAGAAAGAAACTATTTGGTTCCAAAATCATCAATCCGGACTGTGAAAATCGTTATGAAATAAAGGTGAAAGTTTCTGAAGGGACGTCCATACGCTTAATGGCTCTTATCAAAGAGTTTGAAAATATCCGACATGCCAATGCACACATGCAGTCTGGACAATTGGTTTCTACCGATTTCATCTTAAAAAGTCTTAAGATTATGGAAAACATCATGACAATCTGTGATTTCACAACCACAAAAACCATGGCGCACATACGCTTAACTCACCAAATAATTGATGAGCGCTATAACAAGGGTACAGCTATCGAACTTATCGGTAAATACAAAAGTCAAGAAGAACGCAGCACTGAAATTATACATAGAACAAAAGAACTTATGCAGACAGAGGTTGGTACAACTCAAAAAGCGGCACGGCTGTCCCAGCTCAAACATGAACATCAGCGAATGCAAGAATCATTTACAAGGTTCTCGCAACAAGTGGCTAAAGCTCTCAACGAACGTTCAGGAAAATCTATTGCTCCTGCGACACAAACTATCCATAGCATTGAAGAACTATTTATTGAGGGCAGTCAAGAAATTCAAACTATATCATCTCCTGGTTCGGCATTAGGTTTAAGGACAACATTCCCCGCACTCACAGATGACGAGGTTATTCAGCTTGAAAAGACAGAACAAAATCTTTTGGAGCTTGAAGAAGAATACAACAAAGTCATGGATGAGTTATTAAACCAACCTGAGAAAAAGAAACGTACTGTTGTTGTGCCTCTTGTCTCGTATGGCATTACCCAATTCCAAAAGCGTGCAATCGTGGTAGGAATTGCTGTCTGTGGAATCTTAGGTGCAATGTATGCAAGTGGGTTGTTCTCAACGGCATTTCAGCCTACTCAGCAACCCACACCGACACCCCTTGATACCACTAGCACTAAAAAGAAGGTGGAATTTGATCGTAAAGGTCACTTTGACTCAACGAAAAATGCATTAAAGAATGACCCAATATATAATGACAATGATGCTCGAGAGTCCGCTCGAGATGGCAAACCACAACAACAGCCATCGCCACAAGTGAAGACTCAAGTACCATTCAAGCTCACACGCTTGGTATATATCACTGTTTTGACCAATACCCCATCAGCCGCAAAGTATCTTGCGAACTCTGTGATCCAACCCGGCGACCGCGTCCGATGTGGCTCGGATTCTATTGACTTTCAGGATACTTACCCTCGCTCTGATCTTGAGAAGAAACTTGTAGAGTGGATTAACAACACTGAAACATATGACCATTCCAGCACATGGTTTAAAATGTATGAGAGTTTAGATCAAGCAAAAAAACACAGCAAGAAATTAGGCAACAAATTAGGCAAC
>DHLT01000021.1:2447-7292 GCA_002405405.1 Ignavibacteria bacterium UBA4661
TCCCCTATGCCGTGTATTTTATCAATGCTATGAGCAAAGGTGATTTGAATCCTTTTACTGATGACACGGGTAAACCTGATCCATATCCTCAAAAACTGAGAAAACGGCTTGAAGAATTACAAAATTCAAACATTGAAATACGATGGTTGATTAAAGAAGGTAATACCTACAATGAACCACCTAAGTTCAGTGAAAAAAACAATAAACTCACCCAATACATTTTTAAGCGTGTTTTATGATAGCTACTCTTCGCCATTATGCTCTGCTTTGTGCTTGCATGATGCTTATTCTTACATACCCGACTGATCATCTTTTTGCTCAAATTTGGCATAACCAAGCCCCTGTCAGTATTGGCATCAATACAGCGGGTGGCGATATTGCCCAAAGCATTGGTATCGGTGGATTGGGTTGGAATTTCCAAGCAGGATACTTGTACCTGATTCAAGAAAATGATCTCTTCCTCAAAGGCAATCTTGGCTATGCTTATCAAAGTAGTAGCAACCGTTCGGAGTTGGGTGTTTCGATTTTTTCAGGCACGATTGGGATTCAGTATTTGCTTTCGACCAAAACATTTCAACCTTTTGTTGGTGCCGATATTGGTTTTGCTTCGACCTCGAATAGTGCTGGATCGCCATCGCAAGTCAATGCTACGCATGGTGTGTTTCGCCTCAATGCAGGACTCATTCGAGAACTCAACAAATATGTTGAACCCTTTGTTGCGCTCCACTACACGGCTCTCACGGGCGATCGCGCTATGAGCATGATTGGTATCAATGTTGGCGTAAATATCCATGTTACGGATTAAGCCACATCATTCTTCTTGGCTTTCGTATTCTTCTTCTTCACTGTCGGCTCGGTATAGAAAGCCGAACCTTTGCGATAGTGTTCGGCAATTTGTTCACGGATTACGGGGGGTGCAATAACTTCGAGATCAGCACCAAACGAAAGAAACTGCTGAATCAATTCTCGATTGGGGATCACTTCAATCTGAAATACACGGTGCGTTGTCGATGCTTCTTGCGTCAGTTCTCTCTGTGTAGAATGTATCGGTTTGGTTGCCACATAGTACGCACGCTCGCGCACCACACGGAACTGTATAGCAATCTCATTCTCATCGCGGCGCGTAACTCCTACAATCTGCGCAAAGTATTCTTCGCGTAAGTCGCTCTTATCAACCCGATATTTTGTCCTGCTTACTTTTGGTTTTGCAGAAATTCTATCCAAAGCAAGCAATGTATATTTTTTGAGGACATCATCATACCCCAAGAGAAACCATCGCTCATTGTATCGTTTAAGAAAATATGGATGTATGACAACTGAGTAGGGCGACTTCCCGAATGGCTCATATTCTATTTCTAACACTTCTTGCTTGATAATTGCATCATAGAGCAAGGTCAGATATTTGTTACCAACATAGTCAAGAAGTGTACCATCGTCAATAACAGTACGATACTCTTGCTCTGTACGATTCACAAGTGACGATAGCTTGACAATGAGATCACTGACATCAACATCGGAAATATCTTCATTGACAACCTGTTCAAATGAGAAGAATTCCATTTGCTTCAAATGTTTCACAACTTTTAAAATATCCTCGATAATATCCGCAGACATCTCGTTGATTTTCAACCCTGAATATGTATCAGCATACCGATAGATACGCTCGCGCCCATCCTTTTCCGGTGGTGCGAGTACTACCCCTAAATGCGACTGCATATACTGCATATCGACATAGAATTGTGATTTACCAATGGTATCTTCTATCTCCGCATTAACGGCATCCATCAAGTCTTTTTTGGTGGCACCTTGTTTAAGCAAGCGATGATACACCGCAAACCGTTTGAAGGGTTCTTTCTCATGGGGTGTGCGTTTATACTTGGCAACTGCATAGGTATTGGAACGCTTCGTCCGCTTCGCTGATACTTTCTTGCGTGCAGGATATGTAGTCTGTGTTGTTACTTTAGTCATGCTCTCCTCTCTACAAATCCAACTTAAACCCTATCGCCCCAAATTGGATGCGTTCATTAAAGAGCAAACCATAAAAGTTATTCCCCGTGTAGCCAAGCAAATAGACATTGATACCCTGACCACGCCACGGACCAAACTTCACACCGCTCTGCACAACGAGTGTCGGCAAGAATGCACCTTGCGGATTCATGTACTTCAGATCAACGGAACAGTAGGGTGTAATATGACGAGCAAAAGCATTTTCGGGTGCAACCTCTGCCCCTACCTGCCACTGCCAGCGATTCAAGCGCGGACGAATCTGAAAAGCATATCGCGAGGAGGCATAACCGCGCCATGCACCATATTGATACTCACCCCACAGCGTGAGGAAATCTCGACTACTGCCAAAAGGGAGCAGACTGTCGCGCCAAATACCGCGAGTATAGTCCCAGCGTCCATCAGCAAAATGCGAAGAAATATGTCCCAAGATAACTTGCCCTAACCATGAGCTTCGTTCGCTGAGTTGTTGTCGGTATGCCACATATCCACCAAAAAAGGCATCAGCAGCAAGCAGTTGGAGAATCAGCGGACCAACACTCTCGATTTGCCCAAACGCATAGAAACTTCCCCCAACAGCAAGCTCACGCGTACTGTCAATCCGGTAATGGAGTGGTTCGATACCATATCCTACTTCAATCCGCAGACCTTCGGAATCAAAATACTTCAAGAGTCCTGTACGTGGCTGAAAAAGATCTGCTTGGGGCGCATGAACGATTCTTCGTCCGGAGAACCATGTCAGCGATGGCGTGGCAGTAGTATCAGTGTCCCCATTGCATATCGACACGGCATGAAGCAATGCGGGCAAGCAGAAAAACCATGTAGCCAGCAGAACAAGAATATGAATGAAACGCATACTTCGTTGCGTGGAAGTCATTGTCATGAGTATCTTTAAAAGAAGAAAGCACCAAATACAATGTACTTGATGCTTTCAGTTATCTTAGAACAAGCAATTGTGCTGCTTATTACGCTTTTTCTTCTTCTTGGGCAACAGTTTCAGCGACAGCAGATACTGCTTTCTCAACTTGGCGAACAACGCGAGCAGTTGATGCTGTACGTTTTTTGCCGAGTGAAGCTTTACCGTCTTGTTGCTCCGACCAATCGACAAGTTCGATCATCGCTGTGCGACCTGCATCGCCTTGGCGAACACCGGTTTTGATAATGCGTGTGTAGCCACCATTGCGGGACTCTACAACAGGAGCAATAGAATCAAAAAGTTCTTGTACGATTGCTTTATTTGTCAACAAACGAGCTACTTCGCGGCGCGCTTGCACATCGACTGTTTGATTAGCATCAAGCGTACCATTTTTTTCATTCAGCAATGCACGTTTTGCACGAGTAATTAATTTTTCAACATACGGACGCAACTCTTTTGCTTTTGCTTCCGTTGTTTGGATGCGCTTATGTTCGATCAAAGACGAAGCCAAATTCGCCAACAATGCTTTTCTGTGGCTCCATGTGCGCTTCAGTTTGCGACCTGATTTTAAGTGTCTCATGATTAGTTATACCTTTTATTAAACCGAATAAATCAAATTCTGCAACCGTTACTTATTGCTGATTAATTGCTTTAAAATCATCTTCTGTCAAATACCGCTCAACATCCATACCAAAGGTTAAATTATGTGTAGCGACAATTGAAGTCAATTCTGAAAGAGACTTACGACCAAAGTTGCGAAACTTCAACATATCAGCTTCTTGACGGCGCACTAATTCTGCAAGGATGCGAATATTTGCCGCTTTCAAGCAATTATGTGAGCGTACAGACAATTCAAGTTCGTCTACCGGTGTTAAAAGTATCCGACGAATACGCGCTGACTCAGCATCATGTTGAGGAACTTCTGTTTCCGGTTCTTCTGCTTGTGGCTCAAAATTGATAAAGAGTTGGATATGATCACGTGCAATGCTCGCCGCTTTTGCAACAGCATCTTCTGCCGAAATCGTACCATCTGTTTCTACATCAAGAATCAATTTTTCATAGTCAGTTTTCTGACCAACACGGAATGGCTCGACAGCATATTTCACATTTTTGATCGGTGTGAAAATTGCATCAATGGCAATCGTGTTTGCAGGATATTCTGCATTACGATTTTCTTCAGCAGGAACATATCCTTTACCACGACCAAGATAAAGATCCACTTTCAATTCTGCATCTTTTGCCAAAGTTGCGATATAATGGTCAGGATTCATCACCTCAACTGCATCGCTTGCTTCTTGAATATCACGAGCAGTAAAGACATAAGGTCCTTTTAAGTGCAACGCAACACGTGTTGATTTTTTATCATTTTGGCGAAGACGAACCCCTTTAAGATTCAGGATCATCTCACAAACGTCTTCAGTAACACCTTTGATCGTTTGAAATTCATGCAATACGCCACTGATATTAATAGCCACAATTGCTGAACCCGGAATCGAAGCGAGGAGAACGCGACGCAAGGCATTGCCAATAGTAACGCCATATCCTTCTTCGAGGGGGGACATCGTGAATTTGCCAACGAACTCCGAACTTGTCTCATGAACATGCACTCGATCAGGCATCTGCATCGAAATACTCATATAACCTTGTACTCTCTAAATAGATGAAACAGTATTGATAAAACCACTCACAATGTTATTGAACGCTAAACAACGAAACACACATGATAAACTTATCAGCGAACCTCTTGTTTTACGCCTATTGCTTTAGACTCTTCTTTTCTTCGGAGGGCGGCAACCATTGTGTGGAATAGGAGTACGATCAATAATAGTAACAACTTCAAGACCAACCTGTGTTAAAGCACGCACACCAGCCTCACGACCGGAACCGGGACCTTTGACAAACACATCAACCTTGCGAAGCCCCAT
>DHLT01000236.1 GCA_002405405.1 Ignavibacteria bacterium UBA4661
AAGAAGTGGTTGACGACCTTTTTTCTTAAGATGCCGAGCGAGTTTGCCAACGAACGTTGTTTTCCCCGAGCCTTGTAGACCGGCAACCATAATGACAGCAGGCTGGCCTGACAGTACAATATCAGATTTCGTACTACCCATTAAAGCAATGAGCTCGTCATTGATAATTTTTACAATAAGCTGCCCGGGAGTGAGTTTACCCTTGACATCCATGCCGATCGCTTTTTTACGAACATCTTCAATGAATTGCTTAGCAACTTGAAAATTGACGTCGGCATCAAGCAGAGCATCACGTATTTCTTGCATCGCATCGGCGATATTTTCATCGGTAATTTTCGCCTGACCGCGAATACGCTTGATAGCTAATTCTAATTTGGAACTAAGATTCTCAAACATTGTCTATAGTCATAAGAAAATAAGAGTATGAGAACTATTGCCTTTCAAGGCTTGATTCTCAAAAAGAAGCGCAAAATACGAGTTTTTAGAATCTTGTTAAGGAAAAATCTTGACATGCTCTGTAAGATTCTAATCTACTTATAAATAACAATTGGTGTAAATAGCAATTGGGTTGATAGCGGAGTTTTTGTAAATTCATATATTATTTTTTACAGATTGTAAAAACTGCTCTATGAAACTACCATCTGACCCGATTATCCTAGAATTGCTTCCTGAATTTTTAGAAGATTGGAATCAACAACTCGAAGCAAACTTTATGGCTTTTGTGCGTGCTCATGATGAGCATGAAGTGTACCGTATTGGGCATACACTCAAAGGTTCATGTTTCCAATTTGGTTTAGATGATATTGCACAAATGGGTATTACACTGATGACTCATGCGCGGGCACATGATTGGGCAAATGCTGAGGCTATGTATGAACCAATTGCAAAAGCATTTAGAGAAGCAACAGCTGAAGTGAAAGCACAGCTGAATCTATAGCTCGAATTTTGTATTCTTTTCAAGAGCGACATAGTCTTGAGGATTGTGTCGCTCTCTTATTTTTTTCTGTGATGTGTTTTTATTGTTTTTAGGAATGAGCATGCAACCTAAAAAAAAGCTCCGTTTTGTTGGTATTGTCAGTAGGCCTTTGGGAACTGATGGTACATTTATTTTGGCTGATACAGAGCGACATGTTTCACCCATGCAAAGTCATGCTGATATTCATATCGGGTACTCTGTGCAATTCACGAAACAATTTACCCTGATCTCATGTAAAAAACATGGAACGGGATATGCTATGAAAGTGCAAGAGATCACTGCGCCAGAGTCTGTGCAGTCATTGAGAGAACAAGCTGTATATGTCGATGAGGAAATGTTAGTCAAGCATAAAGATGAGTACTATGTTGACGAAGTGGTGGGATGTATGGTCATCGACGATGCTTTTGATACCGTTTATGGTTGTATAGTTGATGTATGGACACTGCCCGCAAATGATGCTTGGGTAATGATATATGATGGAAAAGAAATTCCAATTCCTGTGATTCCTCAGATCATTCGTTCTGTTAATATTCTGCAAAAAGTAGTTCGTGTCACGTTGCATAATGGTTTACTAACGCTTTTTGATCATGACATCGATATTGATAGGGACGAAGAAGAGTAAGTGCAAAAAGATTGTACGAAGAAGGTATAAAAAGCCAAAGATTCTCACCATGAGGAAAGAATCTTTGGCTAAGCGTTTTTGGGGTTTGCTGTGACACAGAAAACACCTGCTAAGGGGCAATCATTTGGATATCCGTAATTTTACGGTTGATGACAACGGCAGGAAAATTAAAGCCCGCGTTGAAATCGAATAGGCAACTCAACCGTGCCTGTCAAACCTTTAAAGTCAGAACGTTGGATGCCTTCCATAGCGGAACGAACAAAGCAGTACAGTAGATCTTCGTGCATTATTGTTTTACTGTCGAAGCTTACATCTTTAACTCGACTATTTTCATCAAGACGTACAGTAAAGACAATGGTGGCAGATAAAGATTGATTATTTAATACCGCTGGGTAGTTTATGTTACGAGCGATATTTCGCGAAATTTGCTTGAGTAAAGCAGCATCTTCGGCATCGGTTGACTGGGCAAAAGCCGAAGCTGAACACAGAGTTAAAGCAAGTGCAAGTGCGCTGAAGGCGCGGCGAAAATTGGTGTGAACTGCTGACATGATATACCTCGAGAGAAAAAGTGAAAAGAAATATTGAAGACATTTTTTCGAAAACATCAGAGTATTGTGTGATCTCTGTTGATTGCTTTCTATATGCTTCAACGGTAAGTTTTTCTCAAGGTTTCAGCAGAATTGTTAAAGTAGATTAAAGAATTTGTTAATAGTTATTTTGCCTTGGAACCCGCAACATTCCTGCCTTTCCAGCGTATATCGCCACGCCAAAAGCCAAGCCATGAATCAAATGCTAAGAGTATGGTGAGTGCTATGCCTATTGGGTGAAGTATGATATTAATAGCTGTGTGCCGAAACCTCAAAGATAATACTGCTCGAGTAGCGATGCTTGTTATGATTGCTGCTATGCACAATGTTGTAAAAGGAGAAGAAAAAGTTGTAAAAAATGAAAATGCAATTACAAGATATGGTATTATAGATGAGTTTATAATAAGTACGCTTATTAATAAAAGTAAAGTAAAATTATATCCTGCAATGCCAAAAAGATTTTTTCTAAAACCTTGCCATACATCATATGCTGATGTATACATACGACAGTAGATAGTTTCTGTGCCTGGTACAGTCAGTAGTGTTTTTCCTGCACGCTTGCAAGCACGACTCAGTTGGATATCTTCTATCACTTCAGTACGTACTGCTCTATGGCCATCTATTAACGCATAACATGAACGAGTAAAACAAATCCATTGACCATTAGCAGCTGCAAAAAGAGAAGATGGAAGCCAATACACAAACCATAATGGTAACCCTGCATACAAAATCATATCGATAACAGGAATAATCAATTTTTCCATAAGTGTAATCGTACGTTGCTCAGGAAATGCAGAAAGCATATCTAAATTCCATCGATGCATGCAAGTAACTGAAGAAGAAACAGCATGGACAGCATAGCGATTGTCAGCATCGGTGAAGATGAAAATATCTCCTTGTGCGTAGAGGGAGAGCTGATGGCAAGCCCAGTTTTTTCCTTTCCATCCTTCTGGCAATGGCTCACCTTGCACTATGGTGATACGGGGCGCATTTGGTTGGTAGAAGTGTTTTGCTGCACACTCTTCAATAACGGCACGTGTATTATCGCTTGAATCATCTTCAA
>DHLT01000186.1:0-734 GCA_002405405.1 Ignavibacteria bacterium UBA4661
TTATCCTAAACAAGTTCCCCATCATTTATCCTGACAACAACAATGAAATTCTCATTTTTACCATATCTGTGTGCCTTGTTCATTTTGGGTGGTACGTCGCTCCAAGCACAAGGCACAACAAACAAGTCTGTGCAAGAACTCATCGACAAAGCACAAAAAGGTGATATAACAGCTCAATACAATCTTGGTGTGATGTATGACAACGGCGAAGGCGTAGAAAAAAATGCTACAGAAGCAGCGAAATGGTTCCTGTTAGCCGCCCAAAAAGGACTCGCAAAGGCACAAAACTATCTTGGTGTCATGTACAACAACGGCGAGGGAGTACCGAAAAGTGCCGAAGAAGCCGTAAAATGGTATCGCTTAGCTGCTGAACAAGTACTCGCAAAAGCACAATACAACCTCGGTGAGATGTACTACAATGGCGAGGGCGTAACAACAGACGATGCCCAAGCCGCAAAGTGGTATCGCCTTTCTGCCGAGCAGGGCTATGCCGATGCGCAATTCCAACTTGGTTTAATGTACACCAACGGCGATGGCGTGCCAAAAAATACCGCAGAAGCTGCAAAATGGTTTCGCTTAGTTGCCGAGCAGGGCAATGCAAGTGCACAATTCAATCTTGGACTCATGTACGATAGGCGCGAAGGTGTACCAAAAAATACCGCAGAATCTGCTAAATGGTTTCGCTTAGCCGCAGATCAGGGCTTTGCAGAGGCGCAACTCAATCTTGGTGTACG
>DHLT01000186.1:858-2882 GCA_002405405.1 Ignavibacteria bacterium UBA4661
GCAACTCAATCTTGGTGTACAGTACTCCAAAGGCAAGGGCGTACCGAAAAATAATACTACTGGATTAGCGTGGTTCTATGTTGCAAGAGCGTCAAAAGATCAAATGACCGAGGAAGGCGCTCAAATGCTTGAAAATAATATCGACATTGCTGAAAGACAACTTACTCGCCAACAGATCGAACAAGCAGAACAACTTGCCAGCAAAATTTTCGAGCGTATCAACAAGAACAAAAAGTAAAATATCCGCATACGTACAAGTATCGACAAGGGCGAACACAACAAGTTCGCCTTTGTTGTTATACACCACATCACTGCCAAGAGCAGTATATTGCGATGCGGTATTCTCAGCAACAACAACTCCCAACAACCATGCGTAAATTCTTCAACACGGCGGGACCCAATGTTCCTAAAGATCATTACACTGTAAATCCTCTTGCACGACTGACTTCCCTACGGCAGTTAATCGAGGACAAGCGGTATTTTATTCTTCATGCACCGCGCCAAACGGGCAAAACCACGATCATGCGTTTGTTTGCTCAAGAGCTGACACGCGAAGGCAACTATATTGGGCTGTACATCAACATCGAGGCGGCGCAAGCTGTGCGCAACAGTGTCGAACGCAGTAATGCTATTTTCATCGAGCGCGTGCGTGAAGAAGCACGTATGCTCTTACCAAAAGAATACTTCCCAAGTAAGGAGTGTTCAGCAGACCTGAGTGGTGATGGAGCATTTCAAACCTTTCTTAATCGCTGGTGCCATGAGCTACCCAAACCGCTGGTTCTTTTCATTGACGAAGCCGATGCGCTTATCGGTGATTCTCTGCTTTCGCTCCTGCGCCAAGTGCGCAGTGGGTATGCTAATCGACCGCATGGATTTCCGCATTCGTTGGCACTGATTGGGCTTCGTGATATTCGGGATTATCGCATTTTTTCGGATTCATCGGGGGACTATGTTATCGGCGGTTCGGCATTCAATATCAAGGACAAATCGCTGACGATTGAGAACTTTACTCTCGATGAAGTCCGTGCCTTGTATCAGCAACACACGGAGGTAACAGGGCAAGTTTTTGAAGAGGAAGCCGTGCAGTTTATCCATGAGCAAACCGGCGGACAACCATGGCTTGTCAATGCCATTGCACGCCAACTGTGTTTTGAAGACAAGGCAATTCCATGGACACAAGCAATCACGAAAAATGATGCCGAAGAAAAAATTGAAGAATTGATCTTGCGCCGCGATACGCATTTCGATCAATTAGCTGATAAGCTCACCGAACCACGTGTAGCACGAGTTATCGAGCGCATTTTGGTGGGTCAGAATGCACCGAACGATGAGTATTATGGCGGTGCATTGCCCAGCGATGATGTGCAGTACACGATTGATTTGGGCTTGGTGAAAGCCGGAGTGAATGGCTACGAAATTGCGAATCCTATTTACCGAGAAATCGTACCGCGCGAACTCACCCACCAACAGCAAAACGAACTTGCCGAACGACCATTATGGTATGTTACTGATGATGGACGCTTAGACATCGAAAAAGTTCTCACACAGTTTTATGAGTTTTACAAGCGTCATGGCGAAATGATTACCAAACGACGCTATTACACCGAGGCGGCACATCATTTGATGTTTTTATCATGGTTACAACGCATCGTCAATGGTGGTGGTCGTGTGTTCCGCGAATACGCATCGGGCTTGGGGCGCATGGACTTGCTGGTAGAATTCGGTAAAGGCGAACACTTGCAAGAAATCGTCATCGAGTTAAAAAAGGAATCACGCTTTGCAGAGCAAGACGGCATTCCTCAAGTAGCGGGCTATGCCAAACGCATGAGCAAAACAGAGGCGTACCTCATTATCTTTCGGCGGCAGTTTATCGAGGATATTGAGAGGATCGGCGAGCGCAAAGAAGTCGAACATGACGGCGTACAGATTCATGTGATTTGGGTGTGATGCGAATTTCAAGGAATCGGTTGCTCTCTTAAGCCGTTCGCTGCGCTTGCGCCGCACTGAGCTTGCCGAAGTGTCGA
>DHLT01000186.1:3017-3298 GCA_002405405.1 Ignavibacteria bacterium UBA4661
TGAGCTTGCCGAAGTGTCGAAGCGTGTCTGCTCTTTCACTGATGATCATCTGCTTTAATTCCATAGTGATCCTCACCCCGAAGATGACACGCTTCTTCAAGGTTATGGAGTACACCATTAGGCTCCTTTGCGTTTTGCCTCGATGATAGCAAAAGCATCATCCACAGGTATAGACGGCTCATGATCACCTTTGCTTTCGTCATAGAGCCGAATATCTTCTACATCTTCTAATGCCCCCATGAGTGTCTTTTATTCCTCTATTGGAATCACTGCAGATATTT
>DHLT01000123.1:0-5025 GCA_002405405.1 Ignavibacteria bacterium UBA4661
AGCAACAACAAAGCACGTAAACGCAACGAAGAAAAGTTTCTCATAAAAAACAGCAAATGTGAATGAAGAAGAGTGTATCGTGGGTATTGAAAACAAGACTCGAAAAATACGTCTTTTTTTGTGTTGGAAATAAACTTATCTACTCAGTCTGAAATCTTTATGAAGCACTATTGAGCTTAACAATTATTTAAGATTCAGTCATCGCTTTACTGTTCTGCTTCATTGTCAGCAGGCTTTAAATTAAAACGTGCATTATCCGGCACAATCCCTGCATTGAGATAGTATTCCATGACAGCCTTATCATTACGCAAGAATGTCATTACACCCCATGGCAAGTTGCGTATATCCTCGAAAAGGAGTCCTTTAATCGTAATCGGATAAGGGTACTTGCCCATAACGATATTTGCTTGGTGGACAGTTCGCGGATAGGTATAGAATCCCGATGTATCTTGGAATCCGATTTTAATGAGCTTGAAGCGTTTATCTGTTGCAAGTGACGAGAGGAATCCCACACCTATTGTTTGTGGATTATCGATCACACTCTGTTTGACAGCAGATGTGGAAGAGAAAATTTTTAATTGCTTGCGTTTAATTGATTTACCCTGTGCAATATACCGTAGCACTGTCGCATATTCTGATGATGTCGGTGCAGGTAAAGCAATAGTAGGTTCCACTTTGAAACCAAATGTTCGAGCTAATGAACCATCCTCTACAAGTGCTTGTTGTATTTGTGAAGCATTGAGCGTATCAATAGACGACTGTGGGGAAGTAAAGAAGACAAGTGCGTCAGTAGCAAAGACATGTTCAGCATGTTTGGCAACACCAAATTGTTTCATGAGAGCTTCTTCATCGGGTAAGTATCCACGTGCGATAACGATACCTCGTGCTTTGCCGGCAAGAAAGAGCTCCATAGCACTGCGAGCAGAATGCGCTTGGACCGTTATCTTCGCTTGAGGATACGATGAATCAAACTTGGCAAACGTTGGCTTCATGAAATCATACAAACTCGAATCGCAAAGAATAGTTGCCGAACCTGAGGTTGTTGATTCTCCACCAGGTTGTGTTTGTTGCTGGCTTCCGCAAAAAGTAAGCATAAGAAGCACGCAACTCATGAGAATACAGCGTCCAAGAACTTTTGAAACTATCATACGTTCACATCAAAAAAGATGAATGAGACAAGTTAATGCAAGACATACACGCTCTCTGCTAGCTTAATGCTTAATTTTTAATTGAGACTATTCTTCCTTATTCTGTTCAAGAGCCTCATGAAATCGTTGTTCTCTGCGTAATTGATTCTGTTGATGATAGAATGATGCTACACGATACACACCAAAAAGAATAAAAACGATGCCCATTGTACGTAGCATAGTTGTGTCTGTACCACCTACCGGTGTAGGCAAAAACAAAATGCCGACACCCACAAGAGCAACCATGGAGCGAACAACATAATTCAAAATGAGTAGATATTTTGGCATAAAAAAACATTATCCTTAAAAAATAACAAGGAGAAAGAAGCACCACACAAACAGAGTATGGGCATCTTTCTCCTTGTAGGAAATTACCATTGAATTACTTCAATTTGAAGAGTACAGGAATACTCACCCAGCAATCAATTGGTTGATTATTCTGAATTGCAGGAGTAAAGACTGATTTCATAATCGCATCTACTGCGGCTTGATTCAGGGTTTCAGAGTCGGTTGATTCCACCATATATTTCTTCGGTGAACCATTTTTACCAACAAGAACGCGGACGGTTACCTTGCCCTCGATACCGGCACGTTTTGCAAGTTCAGGATAGACAACTCGTTTCTGCAACTCTTTAATATCAACTGATGGCTCTTTTTCTACCGGAATAAAGTCATAAGCATCAGGTTCATTTTCACGAACCTCAACCTCAACTTTGTCCGATGCAAGACCAAGGAAACCTTGATCACTACCATCACCGCCTGTTGTGCTTGCTCGAGAAACTTCATCCATTTTGGCGAAGTCTTTCACATCGGGCGCAATAAGCGCATCGGGGACTGGCACAGGAGTACCTGCGCGAGCAGCAGGACCGGCAACTACCTGAGGAGGAGGAGGAGGAGGAGCAGATTCCGCTTGTTGAGGCGGAGGCGGCAAATTCTCCAATTTGATTTTTGCGACCGGAGCTTTACGAATACGAGCACTTCGTTGTTGAAATGCTGCATATCCATAATACACCAAGAAGAGCAACAAGGTTAAGAGCATTGCACCAATGAAACCATTGCGCGTGTTCTTCTTGATGGCTTCCTTGAGCTCCGGAGCGCCATACAGGCGATCGGGTGTTTCGGCTATAGCTGTCATAGATTTCTCAGCTCCTCTTTTTCTTTATCGGTCATGGGGTTCAACGCAAAACGGCGTTCACGTTTTATTGCTTCTTCACGCAGTTTTGCAGTAATATCGACCTCCGCAAGATTAAGCTCATCAAGCATCTTGATAACAAGCTCATATTTTGCACCGGTACCAATTTTGAGACCTGTAATCAAACGGTTTTTAACACGGATATTTTGCTCAACAGCAAATTTCCGAATATCTTTCATCTCGATTGCTGTGTATGCTTCATTACCCAGTTTGTAGAAAATTTTTCCATCATCACGTACAAAAAGCATCATTAATTCAGACTCTTTTACGTCAATGTTGGTATTCTCGGGCGGGATAGCCATTTCCATTACTTGAGGTGTATTGAGATTTGTAGACAACATAAAGAATGTCAGCAACAAAAATGCAATATCCACAAGTGGTGTCATATCCAATACAAAGCCAACACGGTTTTTCTTTTATCTTTTAGTCGCAAGAGAACCTTTCTTTGGAGCTGGTTCCCTCTGTAGCGATCCACCACCGCCACCCATAATGCTATTCCTGATACAATGAGTAGAATCGTTGACTACCTAATAATCGGCTTATCCACGTTTTTCTGTAACAAAGTTAAAGACCGTAGCATTGCTCTTTTGGAACACATTCATCAGGTCTTGATACCACTTAAACGAAATACGCTTATCGCCATCCACTGCAAACCGCATTTTAATATTGGCAACGCGCGATTGCTTCACGAGCTTCTCCAGCAGAATTAAATCTGCCGTCTTAATCAACGCTTTATCGCGTTGCTCAGCAGGTATCTCCGGTAATGCTGCAACTACTTTTGCTTTTGCAGCTTCATCCGAAATATTATAATAATACGCTGTGTCGTTCGTGACACTGTCAATCGCGACTTTGACTAACACAAGGTTTTGGTCGGGAAGTTTCGATGTGTCGGCTGATGCCTGCGGACGTTTAATTGTAAACTTCTGCTCATTTTCTGCTTGCGACTTAAATTTCGCAGTGAACATAAAAAAGGTAAGAAGCAAAAATGCAATATCCACAAGCGGTGTCATATCTAAGACAAAACCGACTCTCTTTTTCTTAATTTTAGGCACATATACCTCGCAAAATTATTCGATGACTCGACGATGAGAAGCAGTGCTTATTTTTTAACCTTGATGGTCAAAATCTCTGTTACGCTCAAAATTGCCTCATCAATCATATAAGTGAAGTTATCCACTTTGGTTGTGAAGTAATTGTAGAACGTAATACACAATACAGCTGCGATAAGACCACCAGCAGTGTTGTACAATGCCTCAGAAATACCAATAGACAAACTCTGAGCTGATACTGTACCGCCTGCACCCAATGCCGCAAACGCACGAATCATACCAAGTGTTGTACCAAGCAAACCAACCATTGTCGCAATCGAAGAGATTGTTGACAGAAACACCAGATTTTTCTCAAGCAACGGGGTTTCAAGGTTAGTTGCCTCATCAATTGCACGTTTTACTTCCAACATTTTTTTCTCAGGATCAAGGCGTGAGTCGTCTTTCACAAGCTCGTATTTCTCCATACCTGCACGAATAATACTTGCAAGACTACCACGCTGTTCATCGCATGTTGCAATCACAGACTGAATATCACCCGCAATCAGGTTTTCTTGAACATTTTTGATAAATGTTGTCATGTCTTTGCGACCACCCGCACGGCTGATAGAAAAACTGCGCTCAATAACGAATGTTACCGAAATAATAATGAAACCCAACAACACAGCTACGAGCGGACCACCAGTATAGATTGTACCCAATGTGTTACCCGGAAGCGGATCTTTTTTCTCAGCATCCTTAAAGTTTGCAGGATTACCGAGAACAAAATAGAAAATTGCAGACGCGGCAACCATGCTCAACGTTACAACGATTACATTGAATGCGTTTTTCATAAACGACACACTCCAAAAAAAGAAAGAAAGAAAAAAGAAATGAATTAAGACAACTTAGAAATTAAATTTTGTCAGTGCTTCTTCACGATTAGGTGCGATGTCAAAAACCAAAGTAAGTTTGGTAATGATAAAGATGTTTTCAATGTTTTTACCAACAGTACTAAGAACAATTTTACCACTACTTTTAGCAAAAGTTGAGTGAGCAGAGATCAAACTACCCAAAGCTGTTGAGTTGAGATATGTGACGTTTTCCATATCAACGATCACTTTTTTTGCCCCTTCATCGTGCAAGGATTTTAGTGTCTGGCGAAGCGAGTCTGTTTCATCGCCACCGATAAATTGACCGCGCAATGACACAACATTAACTTCACCGATTTTTTCCGTGTTAACAGCATTAAACATGTAGAACCTCTACTTAGTACGTGATACAGTGATGAGAATTAACTATTTCTTTTTGCATCATAAAGCATTAAAACTTTTTTGATATTTCTTGCACCGCATTAGTTGTTTGGTTGTTACAACTATTGTGATTAGCTCAACTGACGGAAACTAATAAAATGTCTTGCGTCCATCAAGCGCGAAAACACCGCTCCGACCATATTTCTTTTTGCTTTTCAATGTTCAATTTTTCAGCATGCGCACAACGCACTTTTTCTTTTTTGATTGCGAACAATCACGGAAAACCAATATAGCACAGAATTCTGCATTCGTAAAGTTTAAAACGCATAATCCATGAAGAAATGATTCCACTGCCGCCAAAACAGATT
>DHLT01000123.1:5163-7257 GCA_002405405.1 Ignavibacteria bacterium UBA4661
ACAGTAACTTCGATAAATCGCTCGATACTCGCAAAATCCTTTCGTACGATACTATGATAGTCTGAAAAAATTCTACGCATTGTATCTGCCTGATTATATGCCATTTCAAATACAGCAAACGCACCTTGATTAGGCTTTAAAATAAGAGGCAACATCCGCGCAAACATTCGATAAAACAAAAAACCATCTTCGTAGTCGGTCAACGCCTGCAATGGTTCATAACGTAACTCCGGCTGAATATTCTGCATCTCTTGTTGTGCTATATACGGAGGATTAGAAACAACAACATCGTATCGCCTTTGCAAAGAGTCTGTCAGAAAATTTTTTTGTCCGAAGTATACATTCGTTAGACCCTGAGCTTGTGCATTGCGTTTGGCAAGCTGTACAGCACTTTCTGAAATATCTATGCCAAAAACTTGTGCTTGAGGATACTGTTTGGCTAATGCTAAAGCGATACATCCCGATCCCGTACCTACGTCAAGAATACTCATGTCATCTTGCTTGAGAGAACTTTGTCGAATGCGTTCTATACACTGCATGACCAACTCTTCTGTTTCAGGTCGAGGAATCAACACTGAACTATCTACCTGTAGCTGCATATCAAGAAATTGAACCGAACCAATAATATACTGTGTTGGTTCACGAAGTACCCGTCGTTGAATGTATGACCGTAATAATCCAAGCTCTTCTTGCGAAAGTGGTTTATCAAATTGCATATACAGTCCCATGCGCGTGCATTGCAAGGCATGACATAAAAACATTTCTATTGTCAGACGCGGACTGTCAATATCTTTCTCATTAAAGTATGCTGTTGCCCATCGTATCATATCTCGGACAGTCCAGAGATTCTGCTTCGTAGAGCTACTTTGTTTATCCGGCATAATACTCTTGCAGAGATTTGATCGTAATCTTTGACTGCCGCTGAACAGCAATACCGCTAATCGAAGCCCATGCTGCCGCTAGCGTTGTAAAAAATGGGATTTTGTAATCCATTGCCGCACGCCCCATCAACATTTCATCATGTCGTGAATTTTCACCGGTTGGTGTGTTGATAATAATGCTGACTTCATGTTGTTTGATATAATCTATGATGCTGGGTCTTCCTTCCCAATGTTTAAGTATAGGTCGTACTGACAAACCATGTTCTTGCAAGAACGATGATGTTCCACGAGTCGCCCAAAGATCAAATCCCATTTCGGCATATCCTTTTGCTATTTGTACTGCCTTCTGTGTTTTATCACGATCACATAATGAAATAAAGACTGTTCCTGATAGTGGAAGCGCATTACCAGAAGAAATATGCGCCTTGATCAAGGCACTACCAAAGTGTGAGTCAATACCCATCACTTCTCCGGTTGAGTGCATTTCCGGTCCTAAGAAAATGGAAGATTTCCGAAACTTGTTAAACGGAAAAACTGATTCTTTGATTGCCACACGATCATTGCTCAATGTCATATCGCGTAATTGCATATCAGCTAACTTTGCACCGAGTTTGATATGTGTTGCGATTTGTGCTAAAGATACACCGCGTGCTTTTGATACAAAAGGCACTGTACGTGATGCACGAGGATTCACTTCCAGAACATACAGTTTATCTTTTTGCAAAGCAAACTGCATATTCATCAGCCCAACAACATTCAAAGCGCGAGCAAGTTTTCGTGTTGTTTCAACGATCTCGGTAAATTGCTCATTCGTGATGTTATACGGAGGTAACACACAGCTCGAATCACCAGAATGCACACCGGCTTCTTCAATATGTTGCATCACACCACCAATCACGACATGCTCACCATCAGAAACAGCATCAACATCAAATTCATATGCATTTACCAAAAACTGATCGATGAGAATGGGTCGTCCCGGTGATTGAGCTAAAGCACGTACCATATAATCGCGTAGAGATTCTTCTCGATAACAAATTTGCATAGCACGACCACCTAACACATACGATGGGCGTACTAACACAGGATAGCCAATACGCTCCGCCATAGCAAGTGCTTGCTCAGTCGAAGTTACCGTTCCCCATGCAGGACAGAAGATATGCAAAGCTGCCAAAAGATCACCAAATCGCTAACGATCTTCTGATAAATCAAT
>DHLT01000093.1 GCA_002405405.1 Ignavibacteria bacterium UBA4661
AATGTGAACAATGATTAGTATCATTGTTGTGTTCGAGAATATAGCCCTCTCTTTTCTCTCTCTACAATCGAAAGAAAATACAATGCGCGAAGCATGGTCCATCATGCTTTGCGGGGCTTTACCGCCCCTATAGTTCTCGTTCGCACAAAGCTGTGGCGACACACTTTGCCCGACTAACAGAGTTTTTACGTGTATTTTTTATTTGTTGTTGTTTATGCCAAATGTTCCGATTGAGTTCCCCGACAATCTGAACGAACGTGAGTTTGATTCGTCTCTTCCCGCGCTTGAGCATGGTGCTGTGCCTGATTTATTTTCTGTACAGCAACCGGTTCCTTTCGCGTCTTCTATTCCCGACACTGATTTGCACACGCTGTGGGGGCATTGCTTGCGAATTATTCGTGATAATGTCGATGAAAGCGTGTACACAGCATGGTTCAGTAGTATCATCCCTCTGCGCTGGGCGGAAAATGAACTAACGGTGCAAGTACCGAGTCAGTTTTTTTATGAGTGGCTTGAGGAGCACTACTATACGCTTATTCAGCGCACTTTGTCACAAATTTTTGGTGCAAAAGCTCGCTTAAAATATCAAGTCGTTGTTGATAAAAGTTCCTTATCAAGCGAAAAGCGTACCATTCAATTACCGGCATTTCGTCAGCAATCAGCTGCACGGCAGAATGCGTTGCCTTTCGCACCTCCATCTATCCCGACACCATCGCCACAAAACTTCCCAAATGGCTTAAATCCACGGTACACGTTTGATAACTTTATTCGTGGCGAGAGCAACCAGCTTGCGGCAGCGGCAGCATTTGCTATTGCAAATCAGCCGGGAGGAACGAAGTATAATCCACTTGTTGTGTATGGCGATACGGGGTTAGGTAAGACGCATTTAGTGCAAGCGATCGGTAATCATGTCGTACGGCACCATCGCAGTATGCGTGTCATGTATACTAATAGCGAGCGCTTTACGATGGAATATGTTCAGGCAGTACAGCACAACAAACTCAATGAATTCACTGCCTTTTATCGTAGTATCGATGTATTGATTGTTGATGATATTCAATTTTTCAGTGGCAAGGAAAAGACACAAGATAATTTCTTCCATACGTTTAATGCATTACACCAAGCTGGTAAACAAATCATTCTAACAAGCGACAAATCGCCCAAAGATTTGCATGGTGTGGATGAGCGATTGATCTCACGTTTTCAGTGGGGGCTGACTACCGATGTTCAAGCACCGGATTTCGAAATGCGCCTTGCTATTCTCAATAAAAAAGCACAGGATGAAGGTATAGAATTACCCATTGATGTTCTGGAATATATTGCACGTCATATGCAATCAAGTATTCGTCAGCTTGAAGGATGCTTGGTAAGTTTGCTTGCAAAAGTAACATTAGATGGACGCGAACTGACGATTGATCTTGCACGCGAGGTGGTGAGTGGAGTAGCTAGCACCACGCCGCCTAGTGAATTAACAGCAAAGATGATAATTACCGCCGTTTCAGATTATTTTCGTGTACCCTCTGCTGATATGATCAGTAAATCGCGCAAACATGAAATTGTTGTTGCACGCCAAATGGCGATGTATTTGATGAAAGAGTTGATGGAATTATCGCTCAAAAGTATTGGTGCCGAATTTGGTGGACGCGATCATACAACGGTCATCCATTCGTGTCAAACATTAGAAAACTATGTTGATACGAATCCTAAAATGCAACAAGCTCTTCAAGAGATCACCAATAAACTTGGTGTGCGTTGGCAATAATATCATTCGTCACAACAATGAATGTTTATCTATCGATTTCTTAGTAACATTTCGCTCCAGGCAATGGAGCGATTGATGAGGACACCGAGGAGACCGGTGGTGATAAGCAAAGAATAAAGTTCGGCAGTGTTATACAGTTGTTGTGCCATGACAATTCGGTAGCCAATGCCGGCTGTCGTGCCAATAAACATTTCCGTAACGATACCGACAACCATGGCAAGCGATGCTGAAATTTTCAGCCCTGTAAAGATTGCAGGCAATGCCTCTGGCAGAATAACATGACGAAAGAGCAGCCACCTACGTACACCAAATATGCGCATTGCAGTGCGCCGTATTGGCGAAGCAGAATGCACGCCGTGCATAACATTGACGAGAAGCGTCAGTCCTGATGAATACGCAATGAGTGCTATTTTTGAGAGATCACCAATGCCCAAAAAAATGATACATAGAGGGAAAAGTGCTGTTGCAGGAATTGTTCTGAAAAATTCAGTGGGTCCCTGCAAAAGTACATACAAACGGGAGTGTAAACCCATCGCAAAGCCAAGTGGAATTGCTATGCTCGATGCTATACCGAGTCCTGCGCTAACACGAAATAATGTTTGTGTTATATCATGAAAGAGCGAGCCATCAAGAATAATTCGCCACCATGCTTGTATGACTGCACTCGGTGGGGGTAGAAAAATTGGCGAAACAAAAGAAATAGTTGTACAGAGCCACCATACACCAAGAAGAATAATAAATCCTACTGATGCAAAAAGCCTCGATGATGAAGACATAATATGGTTCTTAGGAATCATGATGAACTTGCGCGTATTCGTATTCAAGATGTGTGAGAAGTACACTGCGTAAGGTAGTAAATGCCGGATCAGTTAATAGGTGTGGTGAGCGCGGACGCGGAAGAGTAACGCTAAGTTGTTGGGCAATAGTTGCCGGCGCTCGCGACAACAAAAGTACACGGTCAGCAAGCAAGAGTGCATTATCAGGATTATGCGAAATACACAATGCGATCATGGCATGAGTGCGTATATATTCTTGCCACAACTGCAAAAGTGTAGTTTCGATATTCCGCGATGTCATATAGTCGAGTGCGCTAAACGGTTCATCGAGGAGAAGTAGGTCGGGCTCAACAATCAACGCACGACAAATAGCCGCTAACTGTTTTTGACCACCGGACAGAGATGAAAAAGTACGATGTGCTAAAGCCGTAATACCGGCAAGTGAGAAAATTTTGTCAATCGCATTTGCTCTGTACATTTGGGACATATATCGATTTTCACCTGCATGAGCCCTTGCTTGTAAGACAAGATCAAGATTATCATATACACTGTGCCATGGCAACATGCTTTCATCATAATTCTGAAATACCATGCCTATACGTGGAGGATTCCCATGCGATGTAGTAGCGCGGAGAGTGCCTGATGTTGGCGATTGTAATCCTGCAACAATGTTGAGTAGGGTACTTTTACCTGCACCATTGGGTCCGAAAATGGTAATGAATTCTCCTTGTTGTGCTGAAAAAGAAACTGTGTGAAGAATCTTTATAGTACCGACTGATACGGATAGATTTTCTAGATCAAGAGAAGTAATCGACATGGCTATACTCTTTCGGCGACACCTGCCGAAGAAAAAGTTGCCATTTCTTCAAGAAAAAGTAAACTTGATTGGAGGAGAGGATATGCAAGTGCGCATCCCGTCCCTTCACCAAGGCGCATATTAAGCTTGAGTAAGGGCTCAACTTTGAGATGATTGAGAAGCAATTTGTGTCCTTGCTCAACAGATACATGGCAAAAGACACCATAGTCCGTCAGTGATGTATACATAGTCGAAGCAAGTGCAAAGGCAGATGTAGCAATAAAACCATCAACCAGAACAACCATGCCTAATTCGCCGGCACGAAGCATTGCGCCGCACATCATGGCTATTTCAAAACCACCAAAAGTCGTTAGAATTTCGATTGGTGAAATCGGCGTGTGAAATCGTGTTGCAGCGTATAGCAATGATAATTTTTTAGCATATTGACCCTCGTCTAATCCGGTACCATAGCCTATGCATTCTTCTACTGGGATGCACAAGAGTGCGCTCGTAATTGCACTTGCAGACGATGTATTTCCAATACCCATTTCACCAAAGCCAATGACATTGGTTCCCCGTGCATGAATAGCTGTAACAATCTCTGCACCCTTACGAATTGCTTGATGACATTGCTCAGATGTCATCGCAGATTCATAGACAAAGTTTTTAGTGCCCAAGCCAATTTTAGCATGAATAATGGGTGTTGTTGAAGGGAATTCATGTGCAACACCTGCATCAACAATTGTTACCTCAATGCCATGTTGGCGTGCAAATACATTGATACCTGCCCCACCCCGAACAAAATTCATGACCATTTGCCATGTAACATCTTGTGGATAGGCGCTTATCCCTTCTAGCTCAATGCCATGATCTCCGTCAAAGACGACAATATGAGTTTTGTGCAGCGATTGTGTCAATGTGTTTTGTATCATGCCGAGGCGCAGGGCAAGTGATTCAAGTTCACCAAGTGCACCGATAGGCTTTGTTTTATCATTGATAATTTTTTGAAGTGCAGGCACTTGTTCGCGCGAAACATGGGGAATAGTAAAATGCGGATTCATATGAATAGAATAAATACGAGAAAGAAACAGCAACGAAAAAACAATAGTACTATTGCATAAAAGATACAGCAAAATACGCACAAGTAATTCTCGAATAAAAAATCATTGGAATTAGTAATATACTCTTTGCATCAATTCTTGTAGTTTGACTTATTAAGATGTATAGGGAAACAAAGAAGATGTTTATGAGACAATGTTCAAGTATGAGAATATTGTGTTGCCTGTATGTCATTTTCGAGTTTATAGATTCTGCCTATGAAAAAACGGTTTCTTCTGTCTTTTTTTGTTCTTACGATCTGTTGGTGCAATAGCTTCACGGTAACGCTCATGGCACAATGGTTGGTGCAATCTGTTCCGGAATTGGACGGACGGTCTATTACCGCGCTTGCCGAAGTGTCTTGTGGTGGTAATCGGCAACTTTTGATTGGAACAAATGAGGGTTTATTCGTCGATTACACCGGTCGTGGTATCGGTGGGCAGTGGATTACAGCAAATATAGGTCTTCCGACATCCGGGGGGCGTGCTCTTCCTATTCGCGAAATTGTTATCAAGGATTCATTGGTTCTTGCCTCGGTAGAGAATCAAGGGATCTATGTTGCATTGTTGAGTAATACTGTACAACCACTGTGCCGTCTTACGTCGTGGGTACGATTAGGTGCAAATACTCCCACTCGAGTCAATGATATTGTTGTTGCTTCTGGTAACCGAGTCTACGCCGCTACTTCGCAGGGAGTATGGTTGTTGCAGCCTCGTCTTTCAACAAATGGGACACTGACGCAAGATGCAACGAATGCCTCACTCAATACATGGCGGAATCTCGACGCTTCGCTTACAGATGAAGTCAATATGCTTGCCATTCGCGAAAATTTAGAGTTACTTGCGGGTACACGATTTAATGGTGTTATGACCTATTCCCTAACTTGCCCTACGACCGCGACATGTACATTTACCCGTACAAGCTCTACTGCACCGATGAACCGACTCACGATAACACATGTGCAGAATATTCGCCTTGATACGATATTCCGACAAGTAAACAATTTTTTTGTTCCCTGTGTAGGAGCCATTATGGCAAACACGAGCACAGATAATCTCTATTTTGCACCGATTTCATCGAATGCCACTGTTAACCTCAATGCATGGATTAATATTACGCCGGCACAGACTAATCCCCGCTTTACACAAAAGATTAACACCATTATGTCAGGGAGTTTTCCGGGCTTATCAAATGCTTTGATAGTTGGCACAGAATTGGGAGGTGTATTAGTATCGGACGATTGCGGAAGAACATGGCGCGAAATGAACATGGGTTTAGCGACATCGCCGGGGGGGCTAACAGGGCTTGCCGGGTCTGATGTTCGTACGCTCAATGTTATCCGCGATACATTGCTGGTTGCAGGTGCATATAATACGTTGGCAATCGTAGGTGGTGCAATGGCGCAGTTGCCGACACGTTCGGCGAGTCGTACAATAACAAGTGTGCGAACGTCGCAAAGCAAAGTTTCTTCGCAAATCGCCGATACTACGGGCGACGGCTCTTTGTTAAATGTTGTATCAATTCCGGGTACAGATCGCATCAAAGTATTTGTTCGTGTACCAAAATCACAAACGATTACGCTGACGGTGTTCAGTATGCTGGCAACGAAAGTACGAGATCTTTTTACCGGTACAGCGCAAGCAGGTATGAATGAATTTGAATTTGATCTTACTTCGCTTGCCAATGGTGCGTATTTCTGTCGCGTGTCCGGTGCTACAATAAATAAAAGCCAACGATTTATGCTCGTGCACTAAGCTCGCATAAATTCATGCTTTCACTCTGTTATGGTTATTGCTTCATGATCGTATATCGATCCATAGTACGAATTGTGGTTACCATTATTCTGCTTTCCATAGGCGGAATAGTACTGCGTGCACAGCAAATTGACGGAGGTTTGCCCGGTGCTTTTTTGTCGCGTCCTATTGGTGTTCGTGCTCTTGGTTTGGGTGGTGTATACACAGCGATGGGCAATGAATCCGGTGCATTGTGGTATAACCCCTCTTCGCTCATGGCACTGACTGATCGACCGCAACTTTCGTTTGGCTCTTCTGTGCTTGGTTTGGGGCGTACACAAAATGTGATCAGCTATGGACAAACACTAGAAGATGGACAAATCGGCATTGGTGGTACAATCAATCATATGCGACTTGGTACTGCGTTAGGGCGTGATCAACAGGGTACGATCACGGGTGAATTCACTAATGATATGTTTGCGATTCAGGGCGGTGTTGCCGCAAAGTACGGTATCAGTTCCTTTGGCGTATCGCTGAAATATATCAATAACACCTTGTCAGGACTTAATCTTGGTGGGTCAGGATATGGGATTGACGTTGGGATGCGCTTCGATATCGAAGAAGTTGTTACTGTCGGTGTATCTGCACAGAATATTCTTGGCAGTATGTCGTGGAATAGTGTATCAGAAACATTGCCTTATGTGATTCGGCTTGGCGTAGCCACAGAGTTTTTACTTGAAGAGAATGCTGTGGATCCCGAACCTCCGGCATCTTCACTTCCTTTTAGTGGTGGTGTCAGTATTCCGCGTTATTATCCTGACGATTATGTGTCGCTGGGAATGGAAATGTCATTTATGCGTGGTGATGCCATTCCTACGCTGAAAGTTGCTGCAGAATTTTTCTTTATGGATATGGTCGCAGTGCGTGGAAGTGTACCAAATGTATCTCAAGATTTTTTGAAGCCTTCATTTTTTAATACCAACCAATTTGGTGCAGGTATCGCTTTCCGCCCGCGTTTGGATCAAGAACCATTTGCTTTTCAAATTGACTATGCCGTATCACGCGATCGCGTAAATACAACGGGTATTGCTCATCATCTTTCGGTGTCTGTACAGTTTTGACCTGAGGGGTATTTTGTGAGTACTCTTTGGTTGCATAATCCTAAGTACCATGCCTTGTACCGAATCATAGTTATCCAAAAAATCAACCGCCTCTGCATGAAGATGCCGAGGCGGTTTTGCAAGTAGGAGTTACCAGTAAAGTAACGTAAAACAAACGATGTCAATTACATTATCATACCTTGACGGCATGACAAATGTTTGACTCCGCAAATCTACATCAGATTGACGTAATCTGATTGTCTGCGGAGATAAAAAATCAAAAAAAATCATGAAGGTACACTTTGTACTATGGAAAATTTATCCGAAAGTGTATCTTCAAAAAGTGCGCAATACAAAATGGCAAGATTCACTCAAGTAAGCACCTAAATCCGTTGTTTCACCTTACTTTTTGCGTGTGCAGGAAAACACTATGGCAACATTCCTGAAATCTGGTCGTGATATTTACGACCGCCCCAGTTTGACTATGGGGGTCGAAGAAGAGTACATGGTACTTGATCCGGTTACCCTTGAGCTTCGCTCGCATTTAAATATGGAATTGCTCTCCAAGGGGCAAGTGGTATTATCAGAACATATCAAGCCGGAGATGATTGGTTCGATGGTCGAAATTGGTACAGGCATTTGTAAAAATGTTCAGCAGGTACATGATGAACTCACCAAAATACGTTCGATTTTGGCGCATTTATGCAAGCAGAATGGTTTGCTCCTTGCCGCATCGAGCACCCATCCGTTTTCGCATTGGCAGAATCAAGAAATTCATCCCGACGAACGCTATAAAACTATCGTAGAAGAAATGCAGATGGCGGCACGTTCGTTATTGATTTTCGGCATGCATATACATCTTGGTATCGAA
The DNA here is from genome assembly GCA_002405405.1 of Ignavibacteria bacterium UBA4661. Lineage (GTDB taxonomy): Bacteria > Bacteroidota > Ignavibacteria > Kapaibacteriales > UBA4661 > UBA4661. The sequence continues at coordinate 8,137 of DHLT01000093.1, forward strand.
GATCGAGACATGCAAATTCAGATTATGAATGAGTTCCGATATTTTTTACCTCATGTGTTGGCATTAACAACAAATTCACCGTTTTGGACGGGGTTTAATACAGGTTTCAAGTCATATCGCTCAAAAGTTTTTGAACGGTTCCCGCGAACAGGACTGCCGGATCATTTTGAAAGTTGGAGTGAATATCAAGCGTATGTGGATTTGTTGGTACGTACGGGTTGTATCGATAACGCAAAAAAAATTTGGTGGCATATTCGCCCGCATCCACATTTCCCAACACTGGAAGTTCGTATTTGTGATCTGCCAATGCGTATTGAAGAAAGTGTTGCAATTGCAGCTTTGTGCCAAGCTATTGCGGCAAAACTCTATAAGCTCTACACAAAAAATATGGGCTATCGGATGTACCGTCGAATGCTTCTTGCTGAAAATAAATGGCGTGCTGTACGCTATGGATTAGATGGTAAAATGATTGACTTCGGTCGGCAGCGTGAGGTTGAAACACGCGCATTGGTTTATGAGCTTTTAGCATTTGTTGATGATGTCGTTGACGAGCTTGGCTCGCGGAACGAAGTCAATTATATTCATACCATTCTAGAAAATGGCACGGGCGCCGATCGTCAATTGCGTGTATATAATCAAAACAAAAATTTCCGTGATGTGGTGGAGTATATTCATCGTGAGTCGTCGCAGGGATTGATCGAAGATGTAACACCATTTTTGCACATGTTCCAAAAGCCATCGGCAGAAGCTATTAATGCAAAAAAAGAATCGTTATCGGCAAGTCCTGATTAATCGCCAATATTGAGATTGATAATGCGCAATATTGTATAAAATGATGATGAATCTGATGAAAAGTCGCTATGTTCTATAGCGACTTTTTGTTTGTTCGGTTGATACTTTTTTATCGTTTCGTTTGCCCATGACAATACCGGATCTCCTTGGTGCGTTAGGGGTAGCCATTCTACTCTTAGCGTATTTTCTTAACCTCTTTCATATCTTACGAGCTGAACATCCAATGTACTCTGCGCTGAATGTTTTGGGTGCAGGGCTTTCCGGGTGGGCATCGTGGATGATTGGTTTCTTACCTTTTGTGCTACTGGAAGGAACATGGATGGTTGTATCGCTTATTGCTTTGTATCGTTCCATACGATTGCTTAAGGAGGATATATGAAGTTTGTTTTGTACTTGTTATGCCTCTTCATTCTTAGTATCCCGGTCTTTGCCCAATCACAGAACGTATTGCTCTCGCCAAACTTTGTTGAGAAAAGTAATATTGGTCTTGTGCGTATCATAGAGCAGTGCTTTACGGCATCAGCTTTCAAGCAAGTAGGGCATCTTGCTCAAGATACGATGATTCATTGTGCTGTATTGACAAAGAATATCTCAGCAATACGTTCAGCAGGAGTGTCAGTACAAACAGAATTAGCTCATGAGGAAGAAAGTATTTGTACGATTCTTGCCACTCCTTCACAATTGATTAAGCTTGCAGAGCAAGAGAGTGTTCTTCGTTTCGAAGCAGGAAATACATTGCATATCTCAATGCAAAATTCGCAGAGTAAGAGATATCCTCTTTCATTGACTCAAACCGGTGCACATCTTCTGCAGAATAATATTTTTGGATTCAGTACGGAATTTCGCGGTTCGGGTCAAGGAGCGGGAGCAATCATTATGGTATATGATTCGGGCATTGATATCCTTCATGAAGATTTTCGTGCGACAGCAATGCCGACAACATCACGCATTCTTGCTGTGTGGGATCAAACATTGACACCACAAAATGGAGAACTTTCGCCTGCAGGATTCAGTTATGGTGTAGAGTATACACAAAGTATGATCAATGCTGATATTCAGCGGGGTACATCCGTAGTACGGACTCGCGATGTTGGCGGGCATGGTACGCATGTCGCCGGCATTGCCGCAGGAAATGGCTCTGCAAGTCCTTTTGCTCTCGCCGGTGGTATTGCTCCGGAAGCTGAATTGCTTATCGTTAAGGGAGGCGACCGAGACTTTTCAACACCTCGAATCATTGAAGCTCTTGCCTATGCTCGCGCTAAAGCACAAGAATTCGGTAAGCCTATCGTCGTCAATTTTAGCTTGGGGGGGCATGATGGTGCACATGATGGTTCAGATATTTTAGAGCGTGCGATCAATGCTTTTACAACATTGCCTGGGCGAGTGGTTGTGTGTTCTGCAGGGAATGAAGGTGCAGATTCCATTCATTATCGCGGTCGTATTG
>DHLT01000010.1:0-2645 GCA_002405405.1 Ignavibacteria bacterium UBA4661
CCGATACAGCCCCGAAAAGTAGTAGGCAGCAGTCAATGCAATGTTGTTTGTCAGCATATAATATTCTGCCTTGGTATCTTCTTCATTAAATCGACTTAACTTTTTTTCAGCGACAGCATCGCTTTGAACAGACCAATTCATGCCCACAACCCACTCAGGATTCTGTTGTGTTCCAAAGGAAATACCGGCACCCAAATACCCGATATTGGCATTGATCGGCGTTGCTTTATCCCATCCATTCGCAGAAAACCGATCGAGTGCATTCTTGATATTGGAAGAAAGAATGGTTTCTAACCCAAGAAATCCTAAACCAAAGCGCAAAGCAAAAGGACCAACGTCCATTGATGATCGCTCTGCACGAGTAGTTGTCGAATCTTTATCAATAGATTCATATTGATGCAGGGTACGACCATAGGAAGATAATGGAACGACAAACAAACCGAAGATAACAACAAGCACAAGACAATGCCCCCGACTCCACTGTGCTCCACGAATATGGTGAGTACAACCGGATAAGAAGGATACAAAAAGACGATTGGAAAAGAGGAATGCGAGAATGCGTTTCATGAAAAATGCTCCTAAGAATACAAGAATGACATAAGAAAAGAAAACGAAGAGTATGACCGCTATGACCCGCTTGCTAACGCAAGCAACAACTACTTTCCAAAGCCAAATTCCCAAAAGATACCCACCTTGGTAAGTGATCCCTGAGGCATAATCACCGCATCTGATACCCGTTCCGGCGCATACCCGGGCAAATAAAAAGTTCGAGCAAAAACGCCCGCACTTATGCTCGCAAACCCTCCATTCTCCCTTAACTTTTCTTTGGTCACACCAAACAGCCAGCGATACCCCATACGTACTTCCCATGTCAGCCCGCTTGCGCGTGTATCAGGCGTATGTTCCTTCAGAGATTGCGACACCATCGTACCGGCGGCTTTATCTTCCGTGCTCATGTAGTCCATATACCCTACATTTATAGCAGCGAAGGGCGATGACTCATCAGTAGTAAAAAGATGATACTCCGATAAGAGTGAAAGATGTAAACCAAAGCTTCTCCAAGAAGCAACATTTTTGGATGTTTGAGGATTGTTTGATGCCATGATTGATTCGGAAAGGGTTTTCTCAAGACGATAGACATAATCAAACTGCATCAATGCACCAAACCCCCAATGCTTCCAAGCGTTCACACGAGGATAGACTTTCCACGCCAATCCTAATCCTATGGCTGATTGTACCTTCCAGTCTTGCGCTGTATAGCGTTCTATCTCGCGTGCCATTGTTCCTGTTGCCCACTGGTCCATATCTGCACTGAAGGTCAAAACGAGATTTCCTGTCCACGAACCCCAAACCTTGTCTTTGATGATCTTCAGCGAATCCTCAGGACTCAACTCACCCGCCTTCGCCGAATCCAAGGTCATCGGGTGATACTCTAAACATTCGGAGGATGCCAACAACATCAGGTCGTCACGCGAACTCATTCCATGGGCTGACAAGGAAGAATATGTTCCCATAGCCACCATGAACATCACGATCAAACCAAAGCAAACCGGTAACGACATCGAATGCACACGAAAAAATTGATGCTGATTCATGGAATACAATCCTAAAGAAAGTAGAAAAAGAAAAAACAAGACGAACACCGTATGCAACCGAGAAGAATATTGTAGTTCATGGATGACTGCACCACAGCACCCTGCATGAACTACCACGATGACAAGAAACAATCACAAACCAACTCATACCTGCCCTGCTTACAAGACAAGCAGTCGAAAGACACCGCCAACATTCTCCGGAAGGGAAGCAAGGGGCTGACCATTCTCTTGAAGAATCGAAAGCACAACGACATTACCATTCACAGCATACCCCCAGCGAACCGCTTGATGAATTTCCGGTAAACGTCCCCAATCTCCGGCACGGAATCGGTAGATGATCACACCTCCACCAAGAGGATTCTGAAATGCCCTATTGATCTCAGGAATAGTTTTAGTAGCAATGAATTCACCCGTTTGTGCATTGCGCACAAAATCAGTAGCAAGGACATTGAAATCAATGTTTTTGACATTGGTCTTATCAACCGCAAGAGTCGTCGTTTCTGAAGTACAAGCTGTGAGCAATGTCGAAAGAACAAGGCAACCCAACAGCATAACGACCACAATCGCCATTGTGCTGAAAGTGCTTCGATTGTTAGCCCCATTGGTAACGAGCGTGCGAATAGAAATCATGGATTACTCCTTAGAAAGTGAGCAAAGAAAAACAAAAAAAGACGGTACAATACGCATGGAGCATTGGTACAACATGCAGTGAACAACACGTCAAAAAGTTACAAAGCGGATGGTGGTGCTTCCTGTCGGTATGGCGAGCGGATTGCTATTAAGTGATACCATAGTCAGTATCGCCTCCGAACGATTCCATTGCCAACGGATTTCTGTGGCTTGTTGCACATTCAGATACGGCACGGTGTACCACTGAGACCCCAAAAGAACAAATGCTAGGACATTGAAGGTAACGATCGTGTTATTCGGTATGCGATTGAAGAGATCTCCAATTGCTACAACCGCCCGCACCGATGTTGGTGTTACGCGCTCCCAGTCAGATGGCTGAATGCTCATGGTCAGTGTTGGAGCATAATCATTTGTTTTTGC
>DHLT01000010.1:2781-5126 GCA_002405405.1 Ignavibacteria bacterium UBA4661
AACAGGAGCATAATCATTTGTTTTTGCCTGTACAATGGTCGTATTGTTCTCTGAACACGATGTCAATACGAAAAGCAGAGAACTTACCATCAGCGGCACAGCGAAAATGACCAGACAACGCTCAATACCTTGACGAAGAGACACACCGCACAAGAAACGCAAACTCGAGATGAACAACATAAAAACTCCAATAGGTAAAAGAAAGAAGGAGAAAGAACGGGACGCAAACACAACAGCAGACTTCATCAACAAAAGCACAAGACATACCTACGGTACCGGTGTTATTGAAAGGCAAATTATCATCAGCATGTCCAGGCATTTTGGTCACCTTCTCTAAAAGAGCGGTGTACGCTCCCTGTGAACAAGAGCGATGACAGGGTCACATGATGATGGTCAATGTCAGGAAATCATGAGTTATCATAAGCATGACCTCCATCATGAATAAGAGCATGTACTGGAACATGAACACATGCATAACCTCCATCATGAGCAGGAGAACACATAAGGCACATAACTCCCCTACTCTTCCTTATAAACAAGGAAGAATAGGGTGTATGAAAACAATGACAGAAACGATACTAGGCGGTTAGGACAAGGTGCAATCGTGAAATTCAGGGAATGAGAATTTCGCTCATGAGAATTTCGCTGTTGATGATGTCAATATGGGTTTAGACCAAAATAATATGCGGATGCTTACCCACCGAGGTACTGTAATCAATAGCTTGTTTTGTACCCGGAGAAGAACCATCCCAAAATGCAATAACATAGTCTGCTGCATGAACCATGTCTTTATTGCGTTCAAGCCCGGCACCTTGATGTTTCCAATGTGCTTTGTGAATGTCTTTTTCAATACCTCGACGATCAGCATATTGTTCCGCCAAGGTATCAGCACCACCGGCTCCACCGGAAATAATAGCTATCTGACGGATGGCTTGTTCTTCAAAATGGCTATCTAATTGCTCTACAAGATAGTCGTAGTCAGTAAAGGATCGCGAACCAATCACACAAACGCGAAGCTCTCTTGGTTTCTGCTGATTTCGACTATCCGACTTTAGTTGTGATTTCAAACGCATACCTTCGACCGGCGCAATATTCGATCCGGTACCCAAAACTTGACTCACATACTGCGATACTCGAGGGCTAAGAGAATTTAGGCGTTGACGCAGAGCTGTTTTTTGCAGAACAGTAGATGCAACATAGAGCACAACCTCAGGATTTTTTTCTGCTAAGGAGGCAACTAATTTCTCTTGTAGTACCGGAACAGCATACCGCAATGCACGAACATCATGACCATGGTTATTGACAGCAATGCCAACGATAACCGGATCTGCTTTAAGCATTGCATCGGCAAAGCGAAGCGCATAACCATTCTGCTTCACTGCTTCTGTAACGATAGCGCGGTCACTCCGAAAATGTGCAGGTGCATAACCCAGATGTGTGCCGTCTTCTTGAACAAGTTTCATGAACCCAACGGGATCTTCTGATTTTTTCTCAGCGGCTCTTAGTTTGCTAACACGACCTGTCAGTTCAGTCGATGATAAAATTATATCCTTGTTCAAAGGGATAGCAAAGCTTTTCGTATAAGGAACAAGATGATAATTTTCATCAAACTTGGTGCAGGATTGGGGAATAGGAACAACGATGCGATTTCCGGCATGTTCGAGCGAGCCATTGCGTATCTCTTCACGTAATTCCATCAAAAGCATGCCAAAAGTGTTATATCCATAAAAACAACGCTCACCGAGACGGTGCATCGGTACATGTGTTCGCTGACACTCTTGGATCTGTTCCGCTGACAACCATTCTTCCGGTACAATGCTCCAGAACAAGTCATGCATCGCCATTGTACGATGTCTGTTCGATTGTTTTACCGTCACATGCGCAACATAATAGATCGGCATATGTCCCGTTGAGGTCAAATCTTTACCGAACGTAAGACTACACATGGACATTTTCAATCGCCAAGCCCACTGCGCGATACTTTTTTGCACCATCAAACGCTCCATTGTATCGGCAATGCTGAAAACATGGTTATACTCCACAACCTTACGATACAGTTCGTGAATCGAGTACTCATGCGGTGTAAAACTCCGATAATGGGTTACGGGCGACTCAACCAACACACGGAATCGAACATCATTCATGAAGGAAAGAAATCCATGCTTTTTAGTCTCAATACTTTCCTTTTTATCAGCAAAGACATCATGACTCACCATGAGAAATCGACTTTCTTCGGGCAATGCTATATTCAATTTGCCAAGTTCAGACAAAACATCTTGCGTAACACTGTACCCGCTTGGTGCTTTACGATCAATACCTTTGACTTCCTGTATCCATCGTACCCC
>DHLT01000161.1:0-2107 GCA_002405405.1 Ignavibacteria bacterium UBA4661
TGGCGTTTGAACAACTCACGGGCTACAAAAGTGGTTATGACAAACAAACCTGTAAAACAATTTTTAATTGATCCATATCTGGAAACAGCTGAAATTGATCTTTCCAATAATGCAGCGCCCGTGGGTGGTATGTCAGCGCCAACACGTTTCCAGCTGTTCCGCAATCGTACACCTTCAGCCCCTAATCCTATGCAGATCCAACGGGATTATGAACAACGCGGTGGGCAGCAAGGTAAACCAATCAAAGGTGTTGAGAAAGGACAATAACATTGATTGCACATCCGATTGTGTTGAATGATTATAAAAAACGTGTTCTGTGTATCTTGCGCAGAACACGTTTTATTTTGAGTATCAATAACGTTGAAGAATATTTTATGAGTATTATCTATCGTACGATTCAACCAATGGATAATGTAGAGCTTGCGCGCGTGATCCGTAATTGCTTTGAGGAATTTGATGCTGTCAAGCCCGGAACAGTGTATTTTGATCCAACGACTGATGCTTTGTACGAACTCTTCCATACACCTCAGGCACATTATATCGTTGCTGTTGATGAAGATGATAGCTCGATACTTGGTGGCTGTGGTTTATTCCCAACGGAGGGTTTACCGCCCGGTATGATTGAGTTAGTAAAATTCTACCTTGCTCCGTCGGCACGTGGTCAAGGAGTTGGCAAAAAACTTATGCTTGATTGCTTAGAGTATGCACGTATACAAGGGTATACACAAGTCTATTTGGAGTCATTGCCGGAACTGACGATTGCTGTACCCATGTATGAACGTTTGGGGTTTGTGCATTTGCAGAATGCACTCGGTAATACGGGTCACACCGGTTGTACTATTTGGATGGTCAAAGATTTATAATTGATATTCAGGAGTCTTAGTATTCCTGCACAAAGAGGACATCATAACCTGCAGTGGCATCATCACCTTGTGGAGCATTGCGACCAATCAAAATAATACTATAGTTCCTGCCGATCTGTAAACGGATGTTCTCAACACGTTTGACGATACGACGGGATTCTTGTTCCCAAAAAACCAAGGTACGCCGTGTGTCGCGGTTGTCGAATCGCCAGCTTGCAGGCACTGTATAGCGAAGCGGGAAATCACCTGCGATGCCTGTTGCAGAACTACCGCCAACACTGTCATTACTCACCATGAGATTGCCAACATCACGTGCAGAGTGGATGTAGCGTTGCCACAACACATTTGTTGCAAAGGAGCGAAGAGTACTCGTATTGATAGGGTACATCTGTAGCATCGGAGCAGTCATCTGACCGCTGGCAATAACTAACATTTGGTCGGTCGATGCTGCTGTGATACTCAGACTTTGTGTTACACCGCCAATCGTGATGCGATGAATACCAACAGGAACAACGGTTGCCAGTGAGTTGCCATATGTCAAAGAAGCATTCCGTAGTAAAGTACTCGATGCGCTGATAATGGAAAATTGGGGTGCAGAAGAAGAGGAAGAAGACAACTCAAGACCATTCACAATTTGCAGAAGCGAACCACGACTGATCGGTAGGAGTGTTTGTACTTGCGTATCTTCATCAATCATTGTGATAGAGCGAACGGCAGTATCACCACTCACGACAACAATGTATTGTTTCCCTGCACGAAATGTACCTGTTCCTGCATATAGTAGTCGTGCGGGCTGTGCCGAAGTAAAAACAACAAATGGTGCATGACCTTCTTCGACAATGATAGGATCAGAAATGGCTCGAAATGCTGCATTTGACTGAAGAGTAAGACCCGATGAGAAACCACTTTGTGTCATACGTCCTGCAAGAGCAATATCCACCGTTGCTGATTGCATGGCATTCACTACGCGTACAATCGCTCCCGATGCACCTGCAAAAGTTGTTGTTGCAGAGAGCGGTGGTACAAGTACGGACGACACGGTTTGTGCGCTGTCAAGAGCGATCAAGGTGGAGCGTTGTAAAGGAGCTAACGATGCAAATTGAGTTGATGAAAATCCTGTGCCGCGTACTGTGAGAGTGTCTGAACCGACGGTAGCACATGCCGTAAGCATTTGCAGAGAGGCAATACTATTGGGCGCAAGATTATTGACAATCGGTGTTGTACAACGAACAAAACTGACTGAG
>DHLT01000161.1:2193-3985 GCA_002405405.1 Ignavibacteria bacterium UBA4661
GCAAGATTATTGCCAATCGGTGTTGTCCCACGAACAAAACTGACTGAGCGACTGGATACATTGACAGGACGTAGAAGAGAGAAAGGCTGTGCGATTTGTGCAATCGGTCGTAGTGCTTGCTCACGCCCCCGCTCATCAACAAGCATGGCACGTTCACGACCTGTTTGCGTACGGTAGAGGATAATTGCATAGCTGCGGTATGGCTCGATACTGGCAGAGTCTACTTCAACTGTCTGTATTGCCGCACCGGAATGTTTCATAATAGCACAGATAATATTTCCTGCGGGCATATCACCGAAGAGCGACACCTGCCGATAGAGTATTGGTGCAATAAATTGTGTACCATTGGGACACCCCAAGCGGAGAGAATAGCTTACCGTGCTATCAGGTACAGCATTGACGAAGCGTACTTGTGCGGTAAAGTTAGCATTGCGGACTAATTGAGTCGGTGAGCTAAAGGTAATCAAGGTATCAACATCACGTCCGAAAACACCAACACGATTTGGAGTCGGTAGAGCAATGACTGTCTGAAAAGAATTACGGCTCAATCGTACACGAGCAATACTTTGATAGTCGCTTGACGATCCTGCAGTGCGCAGTGTGCTCATGCGCGTAGAGTCTGTCAGTGCAAGAATCGTATTCGAACAATTGGCAAATGGTGTTGGATTGGTACTTGCTCCTCCTTCGAGAGACAAGATGCGTGGCTGACCATCGGCGGCAAGATTGATAAATTGAATCCGTATGCTGTCAGTACCAAAACCCGCTGTTACAAGCGCCGGATTTTCAGTAAGTGTACAACTTGCAATCACTCCAAGAGCTAGAAAACATGCACCGTATAGCGCAAGTGTTCGTAAAAAGTAGCGTGAGTCAGTCAAAGAAAAAAAAAGCATACTGAGAAGATTGTATTTGTACTGTAAAGTCGTAGAACGAAGTCAAAAAGGATATTGTGCAATCATCCTGCCAATGTGTAGTACGGTGTTTTTTCTTGAGTATGAATGAAAATCATACCAATGCGTACCAAGCGCACCAAGAGCCGCATGGCGCGCCGCTCGGAGATATTGCATAAATCAGCGTACTGCTTAGCAGTAATACGTTCATGTGTTTCAAAAAATTCAAATAAATGTTTTTCATGCTTGCCGATGCTGAGTGTTACGGGTTCTGAATCGCTACGCTGGCTTTCGAGAATTTTAATCATCTCTTTGCCTGCCTGTACGCTTTTATCGGCTTGGCGAATGTACACAGCACCATTGTGAAACATATCACTGTGAACCGTTGTCAGCAAGTGATGTGGCTTGTAGGTGCTTTCCTCTACTCGTACCACTACGACATCAACATGATGAATCTGAACAACCTCAATCGTTGGGCGTAGAGGTGGTTCGATGGAGTTTGCACAGACATCTTCAACAAGAGATATTTCCTCTTTTTCACTTTCGATACCGACAACATATTGGTCGTCATCAACGCCGATCAGGAGCCAGCCGCCTGATGTATTTGCAAAAGCAATGAGTTCGCGCGCAATTTTTTCATGCGTAGTAAATTTCCGTTTGAATTCTACTGGCAGTGATTCGCCTTCGGCAATCAATTCTTTAAGTTCGCGTCTTGTCATGGCTGTACCTCGTAATAACCAAAAAAAGCATCATCATGCGCATAAGCAAGCTCGTTGATGCTTTATTTCATGGAATCGGGAAGTGGTTCGGCAACTTTACTACGAACAAATTCCATAAATGCTTTTTCTTCTTCGCGTGTATCAATCGGCGGTACGGTAATGGGATCGCCAAAGACAACACGAATT
>DHLT01000161.1:4150-4348 GCA_002405405.1 Ignavibacteria bacterium UBA4661
ACAACACGAATTGTTCCCTTCCGAAACTCGAAAGAATCGGGTGCCATAATATCGCGTGCGCCAATGACGGATATAGGAACAATTTGTTTTCCTGCCTTCGTTGCAATCAAAAAAGCACCGCGCTTAAAAGGACCGAGCTTGCCGGTGCGGGAGCGTGTGCCCTCAGCAAAGATGACGGTGTCGTTATTACCCTGCATA
>DHLT01000112.1:0-3359 GCA_002405405.1 Ignavibacteria bacterium UBA4661
TTGCTCGATTATCGGCGCAACCGACGGGTGATGAAGACTCAACCGGCTTAGGATTGTCGATTGTAAAAACATTGGTTGAAGCAATGGAAGGTCGTGTATGGTGTGAGAGCGAGCAGGGTAAAGGGGCACTGTTTGTGGTAGAGTTTCCTTATGTACCTGATACACATGAAGTCATTACTCCTGAGCAGATTGTCTCTCGCAATTCTCAAGAAATTCTATGATATGCCACAGACCTTGTACACAAAGATTGTATCTTGCGCGAAAATCAGTAAGCTATTCAATCCACAGAATTATTGACTGTATCATTCTTCTTCGCGTACAACATGAAGCTATCGATTTTGATTATTGATGATGATAAACACTTTGCTACAGCAATGATTGATCTTCTTGAAAGTGAAGATCATGAGGTTAAGCATGCCAAAACTTTTGCTGATGGTCTTGCTTATTTGCGACGCGAGCAAATGGACGCTGTTTTGCTTGATGTTGACTTACCGGACATTCGTCCCAAAAAGGGTGTGGATGTCATTCCTGAACTCCGCAAGATTCAGCAGGGAATAACTGTCATTGTGATGACTGCCTATCCTGCTGTAAAGGATGGCGTATTTGCAGTCAAAAATGGTGCATATGATTATTTCTCAAAAACAGAAGCAGAAGATCGTATTCTGCCAATGTTAGAGCGTGTTGCGGAGCGAGCAGGATTTCAACGCACGATTAAGTCTTTACAAGACCATGTCCAAGCAAAAGATCCGTTTGTACGTATTATCGGTAATGCTCAGAACATTCGTTCGGCTAAAGAATTTGCACGTAAAGCCGCTCAAACAGATATTCCTGTACTTGTTCTTGGTGAAACAGGAACAGGTAAAGATTTGTTCGCCAATGCCATACACCAATCGTCTTTGCGTAAAAACAAACCCTTTGTTGCCCTCAACTGCTCTGCAATCCCGGCTGAATTAATCGAATCTGAATTATTCGGCTATGTCAAAGGAGCATTTAGTGGTGCGGTCAATGAGAAGCGAGGTTTGATGGAAGAAGCACATACGGGTACGCTTTTTCTTGATGAGATAGGCGACATGCCGCTCCTCTTGCAAGCAAAATTATTGCGCGTTCTCGAAACTAAAACGCTTACTAAACTTGGAGCAACAAAACCAATTCCTTGCGATTTCCGTGTAATTGCAGCAACACATCATAACCTTGATGAAGAAAGTAAAAAAGGCGTTTTCCGTATGGATTTGTACCATCGGTTAAATGGTTTCCGAATCATGATTCCTGCATTGCGTGAGCGAAGTGAGGATGTTGAAATGCTCCTGCAGTACTTCATCGCGTTTTTCTCGGCACAGTATCAAAAAACTATTGCAGGATTTGATGAGGTAAGTAAACAAGCCTTACTTCGTTATCAGTGGTTAGGTAATATCCGCGAGGTACGTAATACGGTTGAGCGCTGTGTCATTTTGTGTGAAGGTGATACGATTACTTCCGATCTTTTGCCTCCAGATGTGTTTGGTTCATTGCTCGCAGAGATAGAACGTGAATCCACACCCAGTAAAAAATCTCCTGCTAAAGCAACTGCAAAGACAGTGTCTGCAAAACTTCCTTCAAAAAAGAAATCACGATAGATGTCGTAGGTGTTTGATTTTAAACTTTCTAACTCAGTTGCCCTCATCCATTTATATCATATTTGGTTTGCCTTATGCGCGTTGTTCTTCTTCTGAGTCTTCTTGTCTGTACATGTTACAATGGTGTAGCGCAAACAAAAGTTATGACCGGTTTTGATGTAGCAGAGTCTGAGGGCTTTGCAGAATTCAAAGGAAAAAAATTAGCATTAATTGTAAATCATTCATCGCTTAATGCTAAAGGGGAACATTTAATTGATGTCATGCAACGCTCTTGTACACTAGTAAAATTATTTTCGCCGGAACATGGCATTCGTGGTGGTGTTGATGATGTTGTGGGTGATACAACCGATCCAAAGTCGGGACTTGCGGTGTTCTCGTTATACAAAAAAGATAAAAAGGGTCCCAGTGAGAGCGATATGCAAGGTGTTGATGCTCTTGTTTTTGACATTCAAGAAATTGGTATGCGTTTTTATACATTCGCATCTACAATGATTCATTGTATGCGGGCGGCGCACAAAGCAGGAGTGCCAATCTACATTCTTGATCGTCCGAATCCTGCGCCACAATTTGGTGCTTTTGGACCAATGAATGACAAAGAGTTTCATGGACACTTCATCAGTATGTTTGATATTCCGGTAGCACATGGTTTGACCATTGGCGAACTTGCTCAATATTACAATAAAGAATGTAGTATTAATGCTGATGTGCGCGTGGTGAAAATGAAAAACTGGAATCGCTCGGTGTGGTATGATCAAACAGGTATTACATGGCATAATCCTAGTCCCAATATCCGCTCGATGGACGCACTGATAGCTTATCATTTCCTTGGTGCTATTGAATTTATGGGAGTGAGTGTAGGACGTGGTACAGATATGCCTTTTTTATTGCTAGGTGCACCTTCATTTGAGGGAAAGTCTCTGTCTAAAGCACTTCAAGCCATGAATATCGTGGGTATGAGATTTACCGATACTACCTTTGTACCACGCGAATCTAAATTTGAAAAGAAAACATGCTATGGTGTGCGTGTGCACATTACGAGTCGTAGTGTGATTCAGCCGCAAAAAACATTTATTGCATTGACGAAGGTTATGAATGCAATGTTTCCTGAAGAACAACGCACAAAAGAATGGAATGCAGCAGCACGCAGTATCGGTAGTCGTGCTTACATCAAAAAAGTGATTGAAGGAGTGAGTATAAAAGAATTAGAAACATTTCTTGCAGAGTCTTCAAGCCATTTTATGACAACATCACAGAAGTATAAAATTTATCCATAACAGTATCACTTCTTTTGTCCATCGAACTCTTCTGCCACAATATCATGGAAGAGCGACCGAAAGCGAATAATTTTTGTATTCGACGAGATCGCATAAACGCGATTGATAAGAAGAATGACTGTTAGTTTTCGTGTAGGATCGCTCCATACACTTGTTCCCGTAAAGCCCGTGTGACCAAAACTTCCTTGATGAAATCGAGTGCCGGAAGAGCTAAAGCCATCACCAAATTTTGTATACCAACCAAGAGCTCGTGATGAGTTGCCATCATAGCGTGTTGTGAAAAGTCTGACTGTTTCGGTCTTGAAAAGTCCCTTTCTTGTGTGTGCAAGAAGCGTGTGAGTAAGTAGAGCGGCAATATCGCGGGCATTGCCAAAAAGTCCGGCATGTCCTGCAATGCCATCCAGAAACCTTGCACGGGGGTCATGAACAAGTGCAGCCGATTTTTTCCAAAGCCACTCCGTATCATAGCCGA
>DHLT01000112.1:3495-18654 GCA_002405405.1 Ignavibacteria bacterium UBA4661
CTCCGTATCATAGCCGACAGGTGCTATATATGGTTTGACAGAGTCATGAGGAGCATAGCCCAAACTTGGTAAATGTAGGGGTTTAGCGAAGACAGAATCGAAATAACGATCCAAGCGTTTCCCTGATAGTTTTTCGACGAGTAAACCCAACAAAATAAAGTTAAGGTCTGAATACACCATTGTATCACCACGCTTATATTTCATGTAGTCATTCATCACAGCAGTATAGTATTCTTCATTCGTCGTGAAGGTGGATGCAACTATCTTACCTGAAGCCAGACCGCTCTTATGAATCAGCATATCTCGAATCGTAATAGATTCTTTTC
Source organism: Ignavibacteria bacterium UBA4661 (assembly GCA_002405405.1). Lineage (GTDB taxonomy): Bacteria > Bacteroidota > Ignavibacteria > Kapaibacteriales > UBA4661 > UBA4661. The sequence goes on from DHLT01000112.1 coordinate 3,822, forward strand.
CTTTTACGGCAAAAGCAGGGAAGTACGACGAAAATGTTTGGTCGAGCGTAAAGCGTTGTTCTTCGTACAGTTTCATCAAGCACATCGTCGTTGCTAACACTTTAGTGAGTGATGCTAAATCATAGACTGTTTGTAGAGTTGTTGGTGGCGATTGTGCATCATATCGTAGATGTCCGAATGCTTGCTCATATATTATTGTTGTATCCTGAAGAATAAGAACTTGTGCTGAAGGAAATACCGAGTCGCGAATTGCCCGTTCAACGGTCATAGCTGCCTGCGCAAATTGCATAGGAGTACGACGTGGAATAGATGATTGTGCAAAACATCCCTGTAAAAAGCTAAGAGAGAGTATGCAGGTCAAGAACCAAATTTTTCTTGTCATCAGAAAGAAGAGAATGTGTTACAGAAATCGGTGTATTTTAAGAAGATTACTTAACACAACATACATTACTTTCACGTATTCTCCTCGCCATTATGAAAGCAGAACGCCTTGCATCTTTAGATGCCTTTCGTGGATTTACCGTTGCAGGAATGATTTTAGTGAACAATCCGGGTTCATGGTCATCGGCATACCCACAGTTACTTCACGCGCCATGGCATGGGTGGACATTTACTGATTTTATATTTCCGTTTTTTCTTTTCATTGTTGGCGTATCAATGATGTATTCTTTTGCGGTACGCAAGTCTAAAGGAGATTCCAACAGCGAGTTGATAAAGCAGGTCGTTCGCAGAGCGGCAATCATTTTCGGCATAGGTCTTTTTTTGAATCTTTTTCCCTACTTCAATTTTTCTTCGGTGCGCATTCCGGGAGTACTCCAACGTATTGGTGTGTGCTATTTACTTGGTTCGCTTATTGTATTGAATACAACATGGCGTTCTCAAGTACTGTGGCTAGTTGGGATACTTATTTTTTATTATGCTACGATGATGTTTATACCTGTACCCGGCATTGGCGTAGGTGTATTGGAACCCGGTAAAAATCTTGCTGCCTATCTTGATCAGTTTATACTTTCGGGACACATGTGGGTTAGCACCAAAACATGGGATCCTGAAGGTCTTTTTTCAACAATTCCGGCAATTGGAACGACGCTCTGCGGTGTTCTAACGGGACAATTACTGCTGTCGTCCTATTCTCGCAAGGAAAAAGCCATGATAATGCTTGGCTTTGGTATTGCAGGATTAGTGGTTGGAAATGTGATGGGATGGTTTATGCCGATCAACAAAAGTCTGTGGACATCATCTTATGTCGTATTTATGGCAGGGTGGGCATTAGTGTTTTTATCGGCATTTTACTATATCATGGATATTCGTAACTATACCACATGGGCAAAGCCATTTACGGTGTATGGTTTGAATGCACTTATTGTCTTTGCCGGGTCTGGACTAGTTGCCAAAATCATGAATCTTATCAAGGTTGGAGTTGACCCGATTACTGGTAAAGATGTGGCTTTAAAGACTTTTCTCTACAACGCATATTTTGCACCTGTGGCAGATCCAATCAATGCATCATTGCTCTTTGCTATTGCATTTAACCTAGTCTTTCTTGGGATAGCATGGGGCATGCACTACAAGAAATGGTATGTGAAGATTTGATAATCGAGGAAATCCACCCATGTTTTTTGTTTAAATTCAAGGACTTATCTACACTTGGAACTACCTATTTCTAAGTAGATGGTAATAAGTACTTGACTTTAAATCTCTTGTATCGTAAGTTTCGTACGTGAATGGATTTCACCTCCCGTGTTTTTGGATTCTATTGTTCGTTATTACGTCGTCGATTTCACCGAAATCCGTTTATCAGCCGCTAATGCTTTGAATAGCCGTTGGTAATTCCGCACACAGTCTATTGATTTAGTCTTGTTCTGGTCAACATCCTTCAAGGGTGCTCTGCCAACACATAGTATTCGCGGATGATTATACCTCAACTTTGGTCATTGTTTATTCGTATTCGCTCTAAATTTTTTTCACCTTTCTCTATACCACTATGCAGTATGCTTCTCTTTCGTCACCATGGCGAATTCCCGGAATAATTACCGATGTTCTATCATTGGTACCACGGAGGATTATGAGCGTGCTTGTTATTGCAATCATGCTTTCGAGTATTGTTTCAACAAGTACCTTGCTGTATGCTCAAAAAGCAATTCGTCCTAAAGAGGCACCAAGAGGACAAATTCAAAATTTCTATCAAATGCAAAAAGAATGGGATAGCTATTTTGAGGCACTCAAGAAAGAGAAATTGGAAGCTGATCCAAATAATCCTAATCCCCTCAAGGGTACAGGCTGGAAACAGTACAAACGTTGGGAATGGTATTGGCAGTCTCGTGTAAATCCTGATGGATCTTTTGCCAACCCTGATATTTATACTGAAGAACTTCAAAAAGTTCAGAATCAGAAAAAGCCTAGCGGTATTCAAGCTACGGCAAATTGGACTGCGTGGGGACCAACTAAAGCAGCCGGTGGCTACTGGGGTGTAGGACGCACAAATGCTGTAGTTGTAACAAACAGTACCATTTTTGCAGCAACTGCAGGCGGTGGTTTATGGCGTTCTACTGATAATGGCACCAATTGGACAAACCCAACTGCAAGTATTCCGGGTCTTGGAACGAGTGATATTGCTTTCGCGAATAGTGCAACACTTGGTACGCAGGTTATGTATTTAGCAACAGGCGATTATCTCGGTGGATCGCCCAGTGGTGTACCATCAATTGGTGTATGGAAATCAACTGATGGTGGTTCTACATGGACTGCCACGGGGCTGACTTTTACGAGAAGTCAGCAGGTGCGTATTGCAAGAATTCTTTGCGACCCTAATAATCCAAACACAGTTATTGCTGCTTCGAACCTTGGCATCCATCGTTCAACCGATGGTGGTGCGAATTGGACTACGGCATCGCTCGGTACTGCGCTCGGTGGTGGCGAACGATTTATGGATATGGAAATGCAGTTTGGTGATCCTTCTGTGATGGTTGCATCAACAGATTGGGGACGCATTTACCGCTCAACCAATGGCGGTGCTAACTGGACTGCAATCACTGCAAATCTTCCTGACCCGATAGCACCGACATCCGGCCGTGTTGCACTTGCGGTCAGTCAAAGTGCCCCCAATACCATGTATGCAATTCAAACCAATGGATCTAATCGGGGCTTTCTCGCTTTGTATAAATCGACAGACGCAGGTGCTTCATGGACAACGGTTACGGTAGCTTCTCCGACGAATATGTTTGCCTACAGCAATGAAGGAACTGATGCCGGAGGTCAGGGTGAGTATGACTTGTGTCTACAAGTTTCTTCAACCAATGCGAATGTCGTTTATTTTGGCGGTGTGAATCTTTGGCGCACAGCTGATGGTGGTGCAAATTGGACATGTATAGGGCACTGGGCGGCTAGTGCGCAAACCGGTGCAGGTGGTGTACCCGAGGTTCATGCCGATCAGCATTATTTGTTTATGCCTACAGGTTCTGAAACAATATGGGTTGGTAATGATGGTGGAATATATTCATCATCAAATTTTGGTGCGTCATGGACATGGCATGTCAATGGTACAACAGGTATCAATATGATGCAACTGTATCGTGTTAGTACTGCTCAAACGGATGCTAATCGACTCTTGGTAGGTGCACAAGATAATTCTACAACCTTGCTCAATAGTGCCGATGTTATAGAAAGAACTCGAGCAACGGGTGATGGGATGGGGCAGTTGATCGATAGAACTAATGTTCAAAATATGCTTACATCCGGTACCAACGGTTCTCTTCAGCGATCACTTAATCAGGGGCAAAATTGGAGTTCATATTTCCCTGCGGGAAGTAGAAATAATGAGGCGGGTGCATGGGTAACACCTTACTTGCAAAGTTCTACCAATGCAAATACTTTGTTTTTTGGCTATGTCAATGTATGGCGCACTGATAATGCTTGGGCTGTAACACCAACGTTTACACAAGTTTCGACAGGTTTTGCGGGTAGTCTACAAGTACTTGCTGTTGGTCCCGACGGTCTTTCTATCTACGCAAGTACCGGTGCATCAAATGCTGTCATCCGATATTCACCGGATGGTGGTGCAACATGGTTGAGTCGTACACCTCCAACGAACCAGTTTTTGACTCGTATTGCTGTTCATCCTAATGTACCAAACATTATTTGGGCTTCGTTTGGCGGTTATGCAGCAGGGCAGAAAGTCTATCGCTCGAATGACGGTGGTGCTACGTGGATTAACGTATCGGGTACATTGCCCAATGTCCCCGTGAATGTTGTGTTCACACAGAGAAATTCTCCAGAGCGTGTATATGCCGGTACTGATCTTGGTGTGTATTACCGCGATGCAAGTACCAGTGACTGGATAAAATACAATGATGGTGCAATGTCGAACGATAATATCGTTGTAACAGACATTGATATACAATATGCACAACAACAAATTCGCGTTGGTACATACTCACGTGGTGCAATGAGTGGTGCGCTTGTTACTGATGTTGCTAATACAACTATTACTGTTAGTCCAACTACGTACAATTTTGGTGTCGTGAATATTGGGCAATCAAGTACGCAAACAATTGCAGTAACATTTGCCGGATTGACTTTGGGTGAAACGGTAACCTTTACAACTACCGGTAATGTCTTTGCCACCACGCAAACAGCATTCGTTGCCAATCAGTCAAGTACTGCAACGACACTCACCATATCATTCTCTCCCGTAGTAAATGGTCCCGCCAATGGGACATTGGTCATCCGAGCAGGAAGTGTAAGTCAGACGATTACTCTTACAGGATCAGGTCCTACAAATGTTGTTGTGGCGACAACTCTAACTGTTAGTCCAACAACACTAAGCTTTGGTGTAACAACTGCCAATGCACTTCAGCCGACATCGCAGACCGTTTTGGTTACTATCAACAACATGCAAGCGGGGGATTTTTTATCGTTGAGTCTTCCAAATAATGCTAATGGGCAATATCAATTCCCACCTAACCAGCCGACCATCATTGGTACAAGTGCGAATGCATCTGTTTGGAGTACAGCTGTGACGGTAGGTCTCGTTCCCGGTGCAGGAGTCGGAGCAGTAAATGGCAGTTTGCAGATCAGCACATCTTCTCCAACAATGACAGTAGCATTTGCAACGGTGAATCTACAGGGGAATATCGTCAGTGGTCCAGCAACAACATTGAGTATTAGTATACCAGGGAATCAGTTAACGAATCCATTTTTCATCCAAGCGGAGGGAGCCACAGCATCGTCTGGAGCAGAGTTGTTGTTAAATGTACAGAATGCAACTGCAAGTCCACAGAATCCGGTATTATTGACGATCGTGTGCCCACCACATCTACGAGCAACGCCGGTAGGTCAGGGTGCGTATACGGATGTGTTGACAATACAAGTAACAGAGGCAAATATCAGTAATCGTGTCATTGCGGCAGTTGCATTATTCCCTATGGGTCGTGTAGCGGGAGCATCAGCAGGAACGATTACGGCAACACTTTTAGGAACATCAGCAAACTTTACGGTTGTATCAACAGTAACACGTCCGACAATATCAGTGAATACACCGATAGTGAATTTTGGTAGTATACCATTTGGTGGCAGTAGTAATGCAACATTTGGAGTAACGGTATCAGGATTCTATACGGGTGCGGTTGCAAGCATTACAACAGGAACACAGGGATTGACTTTTGCACCGACAACAGCCACAGCAAATGTGAACTTGCTGACGAGTGCAACAGTGAATGTGAATGCAACATGGAGTGTGCCATTGAATGCAACACCGGGAATTACACAAGCAACCATCACATTGCAGTCGGACACGCAAACGAATCTGACAGCAACATCAACAACGATTACTGCTCTGGTGAATATTCTTCCGCCTCCAGCAACAACGCTTACAGTAAGTCCAACAACACTGAGTTTTGGTAGTCTGGTTGTGAATAGTCCGGCAAGCACTCAGACTGTTCGTTTAATTGTTGCCAATATGCGGATAGATGATATAATTCAATTAAGTCTGCCGAATAATGCTAATGGACAATATGCGTTTGGTGCGAGTCAGAGTGTAGCGTTTGGTACGAGTGGTAATATTACACCGATCTGGAGTACGACGATCACGGTACAAGTAACGCCGGGTAATCAACCGGGTCCGGCAAATGGCAGTTTACAAGTTGCGACATTATCACCTACGATGACCGTAACCTTTGCAACAGTGGCATTGAATGCGAACATACAACCACTGCCATTTATTTTGACGGCGAATCCAACTTCGTTGAGTTTTGGCAGTGTCACAGCAGGGACCGTCTTAACGACCTCGCAAACAGTAGCACTCAGCGGTACAAATATTCAGCCTAATCAAATTATTAATCTCAGTACATCGCGTGCAGGAGTTACATTTAGTTCAATTGCAGTGCAAGCTGATATGAATGGTGTACTGCAATCAACAAATATTACGGTGACATGGAATGTACCGAATAATCTCAATGTAGGCCTTGTTTCGAGCTTCATTAATTTTGGTGGAACAACTTCGGTAGTAAGTATTAGTGTTGATATCATACCTGCTCCAGCTACCGGTGTTTTAACGCTCAGTGCAACGACAGCAAATTTTGGCAATGCAGTTAGCGGACTGGCATTTTCGTCAACGCAAACAGTCAATATCAGTGGCGTTGGGTTCTTGGCAAATCAGAATGTTGCCATTCAGACAACGGTAGCCGGACTAACAGCAAATCCTCAAAATCTGACCGCTGACGGAGCAGGTGTCATTGCAAATACACCTGTTACGTTTACATGGAATGTACCACCTAATCTTCCGATTGGTACAACAAATGGTATCGTTACACTACTCGGTACAACTTCGAGTATCAGTGTATCAGTGAATATCGTCTTACCTCCACTTGGTGTAACATTTAATCCTCCTCAGGTACAGTTCGGTAATGTAACGCAGAATACAACTGCAACTTCTGTCGTGCAAATCAGCGGTGTGGGTTATACACCAAATAGTGCTGTTAATTTTACAACAACAATGGCAGGTGTAACACTTACACCAACAACAACTAATGCTAATGCGTCAGGTCAATTTGGACCCATGAATCTTGGTGTTACATTGAATGGTGCAGTACAAACTCTTGGTACAACAAATGGTTCGATTGCAATTTCAGGCACGACAGCCAATATTCTGATTCAAGCGAACATCGGAGCACCGCCCGTTTTGGCTGCTTTGACGTTGAATCCGACAAGTTTAAATTTTGGTAGCGTAACAGTTGGAACTATAACTACGCAGACATTTAGTGTGTCAGGTGTCGGTTTTGCGGCAAACCAAATGATAACAATCAATGGCGTTCCCGGCTTAGCTTTCAACCCTTCAACAATACAGGCAAGTGCGACTGGAGCAATTACACCCGTGAATGTAACGGCAACATGGACGGTGGCGCAGAATGCTCCAGTGGGTATAACAACCGGGGCAATTACCTTTACTAATACCAATGCAAGTATTGCAATTACAGTGAGAATTACAGCACCACCTACGCAAGCAACGGTGGGAGTGCTTACTGTAACACCATTACAAATCAGTTTTGGTACGATAACGGCTGCAAATGTCCAGCAGACATCGACACAAACAATATCTGTTTCCGGTGTAGGTTTCCCTGCTAACCAAGCACTTGCAATTGCTTCTAATATCCCGGGATTAACCTTTAATCCTATAAGTGTAATTGCCAACGCTAATGGTGTAATCTCTTCGACGAATGTGGTTGTAACACTGACCTTACAAGCAAATCCACCCATAGGGGCGACTGCGGGTAATATCACATTTACAGGAACAAATTCTACAGTTGGGGTTGGTATCAACGTAATAGCTCCACCACCATTGCAATTCCCTCTATTGACAGCGACACCCGGTGGCTTGAACTTTGGTGCGGTAACTATTGGTGCAGCATCTTCGCAAACAGTTACATTGTCAGGTACAGGTTTTGCTGCAAATCAAACATTGAATTTGTCGTCAAACTTGCCGGGCATTGCTTTAGCACCGAGTACGACAACAGCAAATGCGCAAGGAGTTGTCGGTCCATTTAGTGTGGTAGCAACATGGACCGCCCCTGGCGTTGCATCGAATAGTTCAACGTCCGGCTCGATAACAATCACGGGAACAACGACAACGATTTCTCTCGTTGGTCTTATCGTTGTACCTCCGCCTCAGGCACCGACTTTGTCAGCTGTAACCAATCTTTCTTCCAATAGTTTTGTGGTGAATTGGAGTGCAGTTGCCGGTGCTACGTCTTATTCTGTTGATGTTGCAACCGATGCAGCATTCACTAATACGATTATTGCCAATGCTTCATCTGGAACAAATTTGTTCTTCAATGTGCAAGGTTTAACTCCCAATACTAATTATTCGTATCGTGTTCGTGCTACGAACAATGGTGGCTCAACATTGTCTGCCGTGGCGTCAGTGTTGACATTACCGACTGTTCCAGCTTCATTGCCGGCTACGACTGTTTCAGCAACATCGTTTGTTGCAAATTGGTCTACTCCAGCCGGTGGTGCAGCGAGTTATGAACTTGATGTCAATACAGCACAAGGCTTTAATGGTATAGCAATCCTCAGCAGTACAAATACGGTCAATACCAACTTTACGGTTACAGGTTTGACCGCTGGAACAACATACTTCTGGCGTGTGCGAGCGGTGAATGCAAGCGGTCGGAGTGAAAACAGTACTCCATTGACGGTTACAACAATCGTACCCGTGGGTGCACCTATCGCAACATCAGCAGCAAATATTACGTCCAATTCCTTTGTGGCAAACTGGATACAAGTAACGGGAGCGACGGGATATGTAGTAGATGTGGCAACGGACGCAGGATTTACAGTACTCGTTCCAAATTTTGGTAATGTGAGCGTTCCTACGCCGACTGTCTTCTTAAATGTTACAGGTCTGACCGGCAACACGCAGTACTTCTATCGTGTTCGTGCGCTTGGTACAAACAATCAAGTTGCAACATCAAATGCGGTATCTGTAACAACAATACCGGGTCAGGTAACCAGTGTTAACGTGATCAATCCAACTGCAACCGGATTTACGGTTGTGTGGACTCCTCCTCTTGGTGGAGCACCGACATATACCGTTGAAGTACTTCGTCCGTTGACGGTTCTTGCTTCAAAAACACGTGATGAAATCGAGCAAGTCAATTTAGTCTTGGTTACTTCGGCAACAGTCCAAGGTACATCGGCAACCTTTACTGGTCTTGCACCGGGCGTACAGTATTCAGTACGTGTTCGTGCCGGCAATGCTTCGGGCACAACTGATGGTAGTGGATCAGGTACGGTAGGGGGAGTAACAACCCTTAATCCACCTCCTGCGCCATTGAATCTTGTCCGTACTTTCGTATCGGCGACAACATTGACTATTGCTTGGATTCCTCCTGCAAATGCAACTCCTGATATAAGCTACCGCATTGCAGTGAGTGTACTGAATGGTCTGCCACAAATATTGACTTCTCAAACAACAAGTATTACTATCAGTGGCTTAGTACCAAATACATTGTATAACATCGAAGTGCGTTCGGTGAATTCGGCAGGAACAAGTGCAAACGCTCTTGTTGGAGCATTTACAACTGCGCCATTAGCACCAATTGCATTGCAACCATTCTCAGTTGCAGAACTTGGTTTTGTTGCACAGTGGGATAATCCTGCTGTACAATTAGGTGTAACCTATGTGGTCGAAGTATCTGTCAGTCAGACTTTTGATCAGATCGTACAATCATTGTCAGTAACAGGAACTCCCGATGCTAGTGCAGCGAATCGATTCTCGCAACAAGTACTCAACCTACAGCCTAGCACCCAATACTTCTATCGTGTACGAGCATCTAACCAAACAAGTGTTAGTGCACCTTCGAATGTCATTCCTGTGCGTACCCGTGATATTACTTATTCCATCGCAGGTGTAGTAAGGATTGGTGGAGCACTCCAAGCAAATGTTACTATCAATGTTGTTCCCGGTGCATTCCCGAATGCCAATGGTATTCCGGTGGGTATTGTGACATCGGCAACAACCGATCAAGCCGGTGCATTTGTCATTTCGCGTGTAACAGCTGGTACATATACGTTGATACCGCTATTTGCCGGTATTAACTTTACGCCGCAAACACGGGTAGTAACGATTGCGACAACGAGTGTAGCAGGGCAAGACTTTATTGGTGAGGTACCACGCTTCGCCGTGAGTGGTCGTGTGCGTCGTTTGAACGGTGAAGGTTTAGCAGGTATTTCTGTTTCTGTCGCACCCGCACAACCGAATGTACAGCCCGTCGTTACTGATACCAATGGTAATTACTCATTTGTTTTGCCGAATGGGAATTACACTCTTAGTGTCGCGACGCAAATTCAAAATCTGGTCATCAGTCCACTGTCAGCGCAGGTCACTGTAAATAATGCTCCGGTTGTTGTTCCTGACTTCACGGCATCAACAGCGACATTTAGTTTGAGTGGTCGTGTCGCAACAGGACCTGGTGCAGGGGTGGCAGGTGTAGCAATTCAAATTGTTCGGGGTACAACAGCGACTACTGCTCCTATTCGTTCTTTGATAACCGGTCAAGATGGTACATATTCGACCATATTGGAAGCAGATGTTTATACTGTCTTTGCAGTTTCTACAGCACCCAATGTATCGTTTGCACCTCCCTCGGTCTTTGTTCAATTGAATGCAAATACCTCCAATATTAACTTTACAGCAACCGTCCCATCAACGGTATCTGGTCGTGTAGTTGATCAAAATGGTAATGGCTTGGCAGGAATTCAAATCAATACTCAACCGGCAGTTCTTGTGAATGGTCAGCCGATACGTACTGATGCAAGTGGGGCATTCAGCTTTAATGTTCCTGACGGTCAATATCTTTTGACACCGATTTCAACGAATGCAAATTCGCAATTCCGTTTTGATCCGCCTCTTCGACAAATCATCGTCTCCGGGGCAAGTGTTGTAGTGCCAAACTTTATTGCTTTACCGGCAGTGTATAGTATTACAGGTCGTGTAACAGTGCGTGGTAATGGTGCGCCTTCAACAATTGTTACCTTAGTTGCAGATGGGGCGAACGCAGTGTCGGCACGCACTACTGTGACCGGCTCAACAGGAACGTATCAATTTGTTGATGTTACGGCAGGAAACTATACTCTTGGTGTTCAGGCATTTGGTGTTGTGTTTGCACAAAATCCGATTCGGGTGAGTATCACCAATGCAAATGTAACCAATGTGAATTTCGAGGGTCAGCCACAAACGGCGCAAGTGTCGGGAACGATCCTTGGCTCGAACGGATTGCCACTCACACCGGCACCTGTTGTTTCAGCACGCTTGCTTGTCGCAGGTTCTGTGGCAATCAGTACAACAGCTAATGCTAATGGTCAATATGTCTTTAATCTTGAACAAGGATTATATCGTATTGCTCCGCAACCTATTCCTGGTTCAATTTTCAGTCCTGCATCAAGCGAAGTCAGTGTTACCGGCGCAAATATCGTTGGTATCAACTTCACTTCATCAATTGCAACATATAGCATTGCCGGCAGAACAGTGTTAAATAACACACCACTAAGTGGTGTTGCTGTCAGTATTAGTTCTGTAACTAATGCAACAGTAACTCTTGGTACGCTGACATCTCTATCTGATGGTTCATTCGTCTTCGGTAATTTACCTGCAGGTAGTTATACGTTGACAGCTCGAGCTCAAGGCTTTACCTTTACTCCTGTTTCCACAAATGCAACACTTTCAACCAGCAACATTGCGGGTATTATCTTCAATGCTGCAATTGTACCTGTAGCTGTAAGCGGACGCATTACCGATCAAAGTGGTGCACCTCTTGCAGGTGTAAATATCACGGTTTCACCAAACTTTAGCAATGCACCGATTGTTTCAGGTCAAGATGGTCAATTCACAACGAATTTGCTTGGAGGTCAGACCTACACGTTTGTTGCTAATCGTGCTGGCTTTACCTTTACGCCACCTGTACAATCTGTTTCGGTTGCAAGTGTAGCAGTGAATAATGTGAACTTTACCGGTATTGCGGCAAGCTATTCTATCGTTGGTCGTATCAATACAGTATCGCCAAACATTGGGCTTGGTGGTATCGTTGTGAATCTCTCCGGTGCAGGTGGCTTTGTTCGCTCGACAACAGCATCAAATGGTTCGTATGTATTCAATAATATACCTGTTGGCACATATACTTTAAGTCCGGGTGAGACAGGTGTTGCGGCAGTATTGAATTTTACCCCGGCTCAACGTTCAGTTGTGGTTTCTTCTGCTAATGTTCAAGTTGAAAGCTTCAGCGCAGATCTTCGCCGTTTTGCGGTAAGTGGCTCGATTACGGGGCAGTCTGGTCCGGTTGCAGGTGTAGCTATTGCTTATACGCCAATTGTACCGGGAACTCCTGCTGTAGTGACAGGTGATGATGGTACATACTCATTATCATTGCCCAATGGTACATATGTCATACGCCCAGCAGCAGTAGGATTGGTGCTCGCACCAACATCCAGTACAGTTACGGTATCAGGCGCGAATGTTCCTGGAATCAACTTTACAACATCAACACCAACCTTTGTTTTGTCAGGTCGTGTAACAACACCTGCTGGAATTGGTGTAGCGAATGTAAGAGTCCTGATTGCCAACGCAAACAGCCAAACGCCCCTTGTAGATATTACGGATAACAATGGTAATTATTCAACACGATTGGTTGCCGGTACTTATCAGATTTCAATAGCGACAGAGGCAAATCCTACGGCATTTTACACTCCGAATAGCATTACGCAAGTCGTTTCGAGTGATGTAAATACTGCTAACTTTACTGCTCGTCCTTTAATGACGGTGAGTGGACGTGTTACAGAGAATAGCACAGGTGTTGCCGATGTTATAGTAACGATGTCGAATAATGCCGTTGCTGCCTTCTCAAGAACAGCACGCACGGATGCAACGGGTGGATTTACTCTCAGCAATTTGTTGCCGGGTGTGTATAGTATGCAGGCAAATCGTCTCAATACCATCATGGATCCTAGTCAGTTGATTGTATCGCTTGAAACTGCTGATGTTAATACAGCAAATTTTGCGGCAACAACCATTCAAAACCAAACCTTTACGGTTTCGGGTGTTGTTCGTGATGATGCACGGAATCCGATTGCCGGTGCTCAAATCACGATTCGCAATAGCGCAACAGTCTTAACGGTTCAGTCGAATGCGAATGGTGCATATCAATTTGAAAATGTACCACGTGGTTTCTATAATATTCAAGCAGGTCGTGAGGGCTTTGTCTTTGCCAATAATGTTAGTAGACAAGTCTTTGTCAGTCAAAATCTCTCAGGTTCTTCGCTTGAATTTGTCGGCTCAGTTGTTCCAACACGGTTAGATGTTCCGACATTAAATTCACCAAGTGCAGGTGCTATTGATGTAGCTAACCCTGTCGGATTTAGTTTTAATCCGGTTGCACAAGCTAGTCAGTATGATATTCGTATTGCTCGTGATCAAGCAATGGCGAATGTAGTCTTCTCTTTGACGACAGATCGTACTGTTGCATCTCTCTTTCTTGTACCGAGTACGTATTTCTGGCAAGTACGGGCACGGACAGGATCATTGACTAGCGATTGGTCGGTGGCTCGGAGTTTCGACATTGCTGCAACACCTGCTCCGCTTACACCAACATTTGGTTCGGTGGTCACATCTCCAACAATCAATCTTACGTGGTCGGCAATTCAAGGTATTACGAATTACCAAGTTCGATATACTCCAAGTATTGCAAATCTTAACCGTGCTTCTACAGCAACAGTGAATGGTACAGCATTTAGTATTAATGCAAATACGCTCAATCCATCTACGACATACTATTGGCAAGCAAGAGCCGGTGATCGTGATGGTCGTGCGTGGTCATTCTTCAGTGCATTTAGAACGCCCGCGGTGGCAACACCACCGATTGCACAACTGGCTTTTCCTGCAAATAATGGTCAGGTTCCTAACTTTGCAGTAACATTCCGTTGGGGTGTGCCGGCAGACCAAACGACCTTGGTTGATCGTTATACGTTGCAAATTTCGGATGATCCGAGCTTTACAAGCACACGGACAGTCAATCGCAATGTCGGTCGCTCTACGATTCGCATTGAAACCTTCAATCAACAGTCGTTTAGTCGTGGTCGTGTGTTCTGGCGTGTGATTGCCACCAATAGCTTGGGTGTAACCACATCGGAAACATTCAGCTTCCAATTCCCGGCATTGATATCGCGTACAACGATTACTCAGCAGACTGATATTCCACTTCAATTTGCGATTACGCAAACCGATGGTGATGTAGGTTATGTTAGCATTCCTACCTCTGCAATTCGCCGTATTCTCGGTCGTGGTTTACAAGAGGGCGATATCGTCGGAACATTCTATCGTCGCAATGATAGTTTGATTTGCGGTGGCTATGGTCTGGCATCACAAACTGAGGAGATCTTTATTCCAACATACTCGCGTATTGCTCAAGATTCTAAAGATGGATTTGAATCCGGTGAAACCTTGATCTTCCAAGTATGGGATGGGCAAACACGCACGATGATCCCATCGCCTACGGTTGAATATGCAGCAGGATCGACGCAAGTCTTTAATGTGGATAGTACAATTACACTCCGCCGCATTGAAGTAGTAGCAACCAGTGTCGGTCGTTCTTTGTCGGGTGTCGATATGAAATTGGGCATTACACCAAATCCGGCTACGGAGATTGTCAATGTCGATTGGGATAGTAAAGCAGGGGAAACCTATACGATGAGCATCATGAATGCGATTGGTGTAGAAGTAGCTCGCTTTACCGGACGCAGTATGAGTGATGGCGAACGCATTTCATGGTCAGCCGATAAAGTACCA